>CABQAC010000024.1 GCA_902462035.1 uncultured Eubacteriales bacterium | reverse complement strand
CTGCTGCTGGGCAAGGTAGTGCCGGAATTGCTGCTGCTGGTGGTAGAGTCGCCGGACGCATTCTTGCGGTAATAGCGGATGATCTCCTTGGTTTCCTGGGGCTGGACCGAAACCGTCTCCCCCGGGGAGGAAGAAACATAGGTGTAGCCCGTGATGGTTTTCACATACTGGTTCGGCGTGATGGTCAGCTCCTGATTTTCGGCGGTGACTACCTGAGCCTCGCTCAGGGGGGTGGCGGTTCCCTGCAAATAATATAAAATCCGCACGGTGGCCGTCCCCTGCGCCACTGTTTCCACCGGCTTATAGTTTAAGATTAAGGTTTCGCTGTTCCCCCTGGCGCAGGTGACCGATTCCGGCTGAGCGCTCTCAAATTGGTAGCCGTCCAGCTCCTTGACGTAATCCGAAGCGGCTACGGTCAAGCTGTCCACATTTTGCTCCAGCACCACGTCGTCCGCCAAACTTTGCCCGGTGCCAACAAGGCAAAAACGAACGGTAACGCGGGCCATTTGGCCGGTAGAAGCCGCGTCGTACACCAGCGTGACGCGCTGGACCTCGCCGGGGCGCACCTCTGCCGCAGGCGCGTCCTCCCGCAGGGTGTAGCCGGGAAACCGGTCTTTGTAATCAACCGGTTCAACGGTAAACATCTCGTTTTTAGCTACCGTCACCGGCTCCCCAATCGTTTGCCCGCTCCCGCCCGCAAAGGAAACAAACGCCAGCGCCACCGGTTGGTCCCCGGTCTGGTAATAACGCCTAAGCACCGCGGTTTCGCCCTGTGCTACCGCAACAGCGCCCTCCCGGTCGGCTGCCAAAAAGGCGGCGCCTTCTAAAACAAGCAAATCCTGCTGCGCGCCAAATTCAAAAGCGCTCTCCTTAGAATACAGAACAGGGGGCGACAACTCGGCGCCGGTCAGCGCGTCGTAATTGCGAACAATCAGGTTCGCGCCCTTTTTATAGTAGCCGTCGGTTTTGACATAATAGCGGTTCAGCACAATACTTTCGCCGGGTTTGGCGCGTACCTCGCCTTCCGCCGAGGCGCACAAGTAGGTATATCCCGGAATATCATCCAGAAAATCCCGCTCCCCCACCACCGCCTCATCCGCGGTTTTGGCGATGCTTTTTTGCGGCGACAACGTTTTGCCCGTACCGGCTTCCAGATACGATACCACAACGACAGCCCGGTCGGGGTCCTCCTGCGGCGGCTCGCTTTGACAGGCGCAACACGCCACAACCAGCAGCAACCCCAGTAAATAAAGAGAAATCTTTCGCATACCGTGACCTTTCTTCCATTCACACTGCCAGGCGGCAAGTCCCTCAATTCAAAACGGCGCATATTGAACGCCGATACTTTTCGTCTCAAACACTTATTTTATTCCATCATATCAAAAACCATTTGTTTTTTCAACCGAAACCGCTCCCCATGATATTTTTTATTGAAGAAAAGCCAAAATTGTTGTATGCTATACTAAATTGATGTATAATTACCACAAATAAGGGGTATGCCCTGGCGCTGTTCGCGTTATTGAACCGCCGGGCATGCCGTTCGGATTGGGGAGTGAAAAGAAAAATGACGAAAAAACAACGCGCGCTGATGGCGGTGGACGCGATGGAACGGGAATATCCCGACGCAATCTGTTCGCTGACGAGCGAAAGCCCCCTGGAACTTTTAATCGCGACCCGCCTGTCCGCCCAGTGTACCGACGCGCGGGTCAATCTGGTCACGCCCGCCTTATTCGCGCGTTTTCCCGACGCGCGGGCTTTTGCCGACGGCGCGGTGGAGGAAATCGAGTCCCTTATCCATTCCTGCGGCCTATACAAAACAAAGGCACGCGATATCCACGCCATGTGCAGCGAGCTTTTAAACCGGTTTGACGGAAAGGTGCCGGATACGCTGGAGGATCTGCTTTCTCTGCCCGGGGTGGGGCGCAAGACCGCCAACCTGGTATTGGGGGACGTATACGGCAAACCCGCGGTGGTTGCCGACACGCATTGTATCCGCATTACAAACCGGTTGGGCCTTTGCGCCACCAAAGACCCCTACAAGGTAGAAATGGAGCTGCGAAAGCTGCTGCCGCCGGAAAAATCAAACGATTTCTGCCACCGGCTGGTGCTGCACGGCCGCGCGGTCTGCGACGCGCGAAAACCGCGCTGTGAAAACTGCTGCATGCGGGAATTTTGCGCAACCGCCCAAAAGGCGGCCTGTGCCGCGAATTAAGCCGCGGCAAACAAAAGGGGCTATTGGGAAAAAAACACTTGCCAAACCGAAAAAAGGATGCTATAATAGCCCTTGCCGTGGGGGTGTAGCTCAGTTGGGAGAGCGTACGGTTCGCATCCGTAAGGTCAAGGGTTCGAATCCCTCCATCTCCACCACGTCGGAACGAGTTACGCTCGTTCCGATTTTTTTTACAAAAAATCCGTCACCCGCTCCACTGTTCCTCCTTTACCGCAAAAGGTGACGCCTGGCAGGCCTGCCCGGTTTTGGAAGCCATTGAAGCCGCTTGCGCTCTTCACGGCGGTTACCAATCTTTTGCGGGTGCAGGGGTTCAAATCTTCCCGATGAATTGCTAAAAACATCTGTTTTATTTAATGCATGTAAACTATTGACATTGACCCGCGGTCAAGCGCTATACTGCAAATAGTCAAAAGGATTTTTAAAACAATACAAGGGAGGCGCTGGCATGTCGATGAAAAGTATATCTAAAGCTCTTATTCACCCGCTAATAAGTATGGCTCAGGGTCAAAATTATTGGTTGAATGGTTGTATGGCGTTTTTGATGGAGTGTGTTGGAGAGAATGCTGCATACGATTATTGGTTTTTTTCGGGCGTAACCGGCGACAGCTTTCTTCAAGTGTACAGTAAGCAGCCCGACAACATGGCTTTGTGTTACTCACATATTATGACCGATATCGCGGTCAAAAAGGCATTTGATGCATGTGGATACGACTTTGATTATTACAAAGTGTCGCCTGAGAAACAACCGGAATTGGATCAAAAAATACGGGAGTATATTGACAAAAATATTCCGGTAATTGCGCGTATAGATGATGCTTTTCAATCTTTTTCCATTGTTTGTGGATATGATACAACTAATTTTTATTTCATTATGGGAGAAGAAACGACACCAAAGCCATATCGTTATGACCAGTTGATTTTTATAAAGGGCAAAAAAGAGAAGCCATCCATAGCCGATGCTTATAAAAATGCTGTTATGGCCATACCAGCCCTCTTAAGCATGCCAGAAACAAAGCAGTATTCGTTTGGGAAAAAGGCGTTTATGGATTGGGCCTGTAGTTTTCAAAGTAATATATTCGATCAATATGCGCTGAATGATAAAATATGGTACACCCACGGAGATTCCAGCTTTTCATGTTGGAATATGCATGGGACATATCTTTGTATGCTGGGAACAAATGGTTGTGCATCTAGCTTTTTGCAAAAAGCATTGGAATTAAACCCAGCATTAACGTTTATTGAGCAATTGATTCCTATTTATAATATACAGTGTGGAAAAGGGTTTTCTACCCTTATTAAGATGGAGGGCGGATTTGGTTTAACGCCTGATGTTATGAAAGATAAAAACAAAATGAAACCTATTAGTGATGAAATTATTACAGTGGGCAATTATTGTGATAAAATTATTGAGATATTTAAAAATGCAAGTTATTTATGAGAGTTCAAGTCTCCGGTTATATTTATTGAGCAAATCTATTTTATCGCGCCCTTACATGTCGGAATGGACTGCATTCCATTCAAAAAGCCCGGCCGAAGCCGGGCTTTTTTCATACCATTCCGTCATTCTTCCTCTCCGCAAAGGGTCACGCTGCTCGCTTGTAAACGCATTCACGACGCTACGGCTTACTATCAACCTTTTGCGGGTATGTGGGTTCAAATCATCTTCAAAAAATGTCGGGCCTTTTTTATCTCATCTTTACAATGTTATAGCGAAAGAAGCCCATTGCTGTAAAGCGATTGACTTCTTTCGGCATTTATAGTAGATTGCAAATAAAAACGTATATTTTGGGGGATTATTAATGTATGAATTTCTAAAATGGCTAGAAGAGAACAAAATCAGCATTAACGGTAAATATAAAGGGATACGGTGGGGTTCGGTCAATCAATCGGAAGACGGTGATTGGCATATTCGTATATGCGTTCAATATGATGAATATTTGGAACCCGTTTTATCGAATGAATCGGTTGCAATGCAAGAACTTGTCAAAATGCGTACAGGGCATGGGGGATGTGGAAGGTGTATAGACGGCAAATGTGCTTTTACTGGTTTTAATTTGGTAAATCCGACGGAAGAGCAAATTGAGTTAGCCAAAAGGTTTATAAAATTTAGGATTAATGCGATTAAAGACGGACGAGTGCCGAAATGCAGTTATATAAAAATATCGAAAAGAGGGGAAGCAATCGAACCGTGTGCTGTACATAAGGTATGTGATCCTAAATGCAAAGCTATGAAAAAATATTAATATTAAAATGAGCATACTCTCTAGATTGCGAGAGCTCCAATCTTCCCCCAAAGACGGTAACCGCTCTTTTTTGGTGTCACCGTTACATTAGAAAAATAAGTCGATTACTTTATAGCAATCGACTTATTTCTATTTTTATAGTATCATATTTGTATGGAAAAAGAGAATCCTTATGTTGCTAAGTTGAGCACACTTGAGTTTTCATTGATACACAACAGTATGAGCAATACCTGCTATGAGGTTATTACAACTTCCGGAAAAGGGCAATTGGAAAATAAGGGTAACGGCGCCAAATGAGCGTAGCTTATGGTGCGAACGTTCAAGTCTTTCTCCAAAAACAGCTGGCGATTCTTTTTATCGCGCCCTTACATGTCGGAATGGACTGCATTCCATTCAAAAAGCCCGGCCGAAGCCGGGCTTTTTTCATACCATTCCGTCATTCTTCCTCTCCGCAAAGGGTCACGCTGCTCGCTTGTAAACGCATTCACGACGCTACGGCTTACTACCAACCTTTTTTGGGCTGCATAAGTACAAGTCCCACAATAATCTCACCCGTGCAAAACAGCATGCTATCGCCATTGAAACGCTCTTTTAAAAAGACAATTTAAAATAAGCCATTGGTAAACACAGCCATACATTTGCCTGCGAAAACGGCGCAAGATACCGAAGTAGGCTGCCGGTTGGACGTATAAAGATCACGCGCCGGTTTGGCCCCCAACCGGCAAGGAGGTTGACATGAACGAAAAAATATACCGATTTATTGCCGAAATCAAAAAAGTGCCTGATCTGGACGGCGCCTATGTTGAGGTGCCCTTCGACGTCAAACAAGAGTTCGGCAAATCACGCGTTCCGGTCCGGGCTACCTTCGACGGCGCGCCCTATGACGGGAGCGTGGTCAAAATGGGAACTCCATGCCATATCATCGGTCTGCGCAAAGACATCCGCGCTAAAATTGGAAAGCAGCCGGGCGATACCGTGGCGGTAACTTTAACGGAGAGACACGGAAAACCCGCTCAACGGCGCGGCATTTCGCACAAACCTTCAAAATCAGGTCCGACGCGTTGATTTATAATCTTAATTAAAATATTTTGATTGAAATTTACTCTCTCTTATGATATGCTGGTACAGGGAAAAGCATGGGACAATGCGGCTTGTCCCATGCTTTTTTCCTTGCTTGTCAGCGAGGAGGGATTTCTTATGTTTCGCACTGGACACGGCGCGCCACCGCAGGGCTTCGGCCGGTTCCGTCCGCAGTCCGAAGCCTCCCCCGCCGAAAAGGGGCGCAAAGCTTTTTGGCGCTGGGCGGCTTCGCTTTTGGCGGTATCGGTTTTGACTGTTGTGGTTTTATTCGCGCTCGATTGGTCCGGGCGGGAACGGCTGCACCGCCAGTTGATGCGCGGCTGGAGCAAGACGGTATACAGCGAGGGCGCCCTTTACACCCACAAACTGGATTTTACCAGGGGCCAGGTAACTTATTCGCTGGATTCTCCCCCTTCCGGCACGGTTTGCCGCGCTTTGGATTATATGGTGGTTTCCAGCCATTCCATCCGGCTGGTGGAATCGGACAGGGAAATTGAAATTTCGTTCAATTCGGAATATACCATGATGACCTGCACACCGGCCCTTGTTCTGCCGGGGGCAGCCGATTACTGGTTTCAGCTTGAAACGACGCAATAAACGCCCCGGACGGAACTCGAGTTCTTTCCGGGTTATGTTTTGCCCAAGCGCTTCCAGCTAGGAACAGGAAGGGCTTAAACAAATAAAGCGGTTTGGATTTTTCATCTCCCACGCGGCACGGATAAACAGCGGGGCGGTTGCCCCGAGCGGAGGGGGCGGCCCATAGCATGGGCTTTGCGCGCGGAGAATTTGTGTTTGCGGCACAAATTCTCCGCGCTTTTCTTGTCAGCACATCCCTTTTCATCACATTCCAAACCAGATACAATGTAATTATTGCAGGAAGCGATCCTTATAAAACCAGACCAAGTTGGGATGTGGCCGAATGGAAAACCAGCCCCTTTGGGAAGATGCGTATCAGATCATCAAAAGTTCCGTCCGCGCCGTATTGCCGGACCGGGCGGTCCGCTCTGTTTTGCAGGGGCGTTCCTTTTCCCGCAAAGTCCATGTGGCGGCCGTGGGCAAGGCCGCTTGGGAAATGGCCAAAACCGCCCAGGAAATGCTGGGCCGCACCATTGCCAAGGGAATTGTCCTGACAAAGTACGGCCATAGCAAAGGGGAACTGCCCGGATTCGAGATAATCGAAGCGGGGCATCCCATCCCGGACCAAAATTCCGTCCGCGGCACCCAGAAGATCGCCGGCATGGTGCAAGGCTTGGGCCCGCAGGACGAGGTTCTGTTTTTGTTGTCTGGGGGCGGCTCCTCCCTGTTCGAAATGCCGGCGGAAGGCATTTCGCTTTCCGACATTCAAACCGTCACCGATTTATTATTGCGCTGCGGAGCCGATATTACCGAAATCAACACCGTCCGGAAGCGCCTTTCGGCGGTCAAAGGCGGAAAATTTGCCCAATATTGCAGCCCGGCGAAGGTGCTGGCCATCGTCCTATCCGACGTGGCGGGCGACCGGATAGACATGATTGCATCCGGGCCCGCCTGCGCGGATACCTCCACCTGCCAGGACGCGTTTCAAATTCTCGGCAAATACGATCTGCACTTTGCTCCCCGGGTTTTGGATGCTTTAGGCAGGGAAACGCCGGCAATGGTTGACAACGTGGAGACGCATGTGGCGGGCAGTGTCAGCGAGCTTTGCCGGGCTGCGGCGCGGCAGGCCGAAGCGCTGGGGTACCAGCCGTTTATTCTTTCCACCTCCCTGGATTGCGAGGCAAAAGAAGCGGGGCGGTTCATGGCGTCCATCGCCAGAGCGGTCCAAAGCGGGGATGCCGCTTTCCGGCCGCCTTGCGCGGTCATCGCGGGCGGGGAAACCATTGTCCGGGTACGCGGCGGCGGCAAGGGAGGCAGGAACCAGGAAATCGCCCTGAGCGCCGCGCTGGGCATGGCCGGGCTGCCGAATACCGTGCTGTTCTCCTTTGGTTCGGATGGGACCGACGGCCCCACCGACGCCGCGGGAGGCTTGGTGGACGGCACCACCGCCGCCGCCTTAAAGAAGCAGGGAATCAGCGGCGGGGCTTCGCTGAAAAACAACGATTCTTATCATGCTTTGGAGGCGGTCCAAAGCCTAATTAAAATAGGCGCCACCGGAACCAACGTCAACGACGTGACGGTGCTTTTGTGTAAGCAGCCATAATAAGGTTCAATCCTATTAAATGAACGCTTTTCGCTTTCCGGCATGGCAGTTCTCATTTCCAAAAAAGCAAAGCCTAGCCGGTCAAAACACCTATTCTACGCAACAAAGAAAGGGGTATCAAAATGAAGGATTCCATTCATCGGTATTTTCAAATCGGCACCATCCAGTGGATGAGCCATCCGCCGGCAGACTACAACCTTGTGGATTCAATCAAAACCATTGCCTGCGACCCGTTTTTCGATGCTGTGGAGATCACCCAGATCCAGGATGACAAAACCCGGGCAAAGGTCAAATCCATGCTGGAGCAGGCTCACATGAAGGTATGCTACGGCGCGCAGCCCCGGCTGCTTGGCCCTGGCCTGAATCCCAACGACCTGGACGAAGAAAAGCGGCGGCAGGCTGAAAAGACCTTGCTGGAAGCCGTTGACGAGGCCGAATACATGGGCGCTAAGGGCGTGGCCTTTCTGGCTGGGAAATGGCAGCCGGAAACCCAAGAAGCGGCGTACAGCCAGCTGCTGAAAACCACCAGGGCGGTCTGCGAATACGCGGCCCAAAAGGGCATGAACGTAAACCTGGAAGTTTTTGACTACGATATGGACAAAGCCGCCCTAATCGGCCCCGCCCCTTACGCGGCCAAATTCGCGGCGGACATTCGCAGCATGTGCAGCAATTTCGGCCTGATGGTGGATCTGTCGCATTTCCCCACCACCTACGAATCCTCCCGTTTCGTCATTCGTACCCTGCGCCCGTATATCACCCATTTTCATATCGGCAACGCGGTCGTTAAGCCGGGCTGCGCGGCGTACGGCGACCAGCACCCCCGCTTTGGTTTCCCCGAAAGCGCCAACGACACGCCCGAACTGCTCGACTTTTTCCAGGTGCTGAAGGAAGAAGGCTTCTTCAACGTCAAAGATCCCTATGTGCTTTCCTTTGAGGTGAAACCCTGGCAGGGCGAGGACGGCGACCTGATTTTAGCCGGTACCAAGCGGGTCATCAACCGCGCGTGGGCGATGTTAGAAGATTGAGGAGGAATCAGCCGATGAAAATCGTTGTACTGGACGGTTATACCGAAAACCCCGGCGATTTAAGCTGGGGAGGACTTGAAAAACTGGGCAGCCTAACGGTTTACGACCGTACCCCCGCGCAGGAAATTGTTTCCCGTATCGGCGACGCGGAAATCGTAATCACCAACAAAACACCCATCGGCAAACAAACCCTTGACGCCTGCCCCGCCGTGCGCTACATTGGCGTGCTGGCCACCGGCTATAATGTGGTCGATGTAGACGCCGCCAAAGAAAAAGGCATTCCGGTTTGCAACATTCCCACCTACGGCACTACCGCGGTAGCCCAAATGACCTTTGCGCTGCTGCTGGAAATCTGCCACCATGTAGGCTCCCATTCCATGGCAGTAAAAAACGGAGATTGGACGGGCAACCAGGATTGGTGCTTCTGGAACTATCCGCTGATGGAGCTGGCCGGCAAAACCATGGGTATTATCGGTTTTGGGCGGATCGGCCAATCGGTAGGCGCCCTGGCAAAAGCCTTTGGCATGGAGGTTCTGGCATTCGACGCCCACGAGAGCGAAAGCGGAAGAACCATCGGCCGGTACGTGAAGCTGGATGAATTGCTCGAAAAATCCGATGTCATTTCGCTGCATTGCCCGCTGTTCCCCGAGACCAAGGAGATCATCAACAAAAACAGCATCGCCAAAATGAAGGACGGCGTGATCATTCTGAACACCAGCCGCGGTCCGCTGATCAACGAATCGGATCTTGCGCAGGCGCTGCAGTCCAAAAAAGTATTCGCCGCGGGCTGCGACGTGGTTTCTACCGAACCCATTCAGCCGGACAATCCGCTGCTGGGCTGCTACAACAGCATCATTACGCCGCATATCGCGTGGGCGCCCAAAGAAAGCAGGCAGCGGCTGATGGACATCGCCGTATCCAACGTGGAGGCGTTTTTGGCCGGCAAGCCGGTGAATGTGGTCAATCCGTAGCGCCATATCGCGCGGAATTAAGGGGAAGGAGCATGCTTGTGCGTATTCTCATCGATCAGCAAAAAAGCTGCCGGATATCCAAGCCCATTCAATTTGCGCTGGAGGAATTAGAACGGTCCGCCCAGCAATCGCTCACGCTGCAATTGGAACTAGTCATCGACCCTTCGGTGGCGGAGCAGGGCTACCGCATGACCGTGGACGGGCAGCAGATCGCCATCCATGGCGGCGGAGAAGCCGGCGTGATGTACGGCATTTTAGATTTAAGCAAAAAGATCGTCCATGATAACGGTATCGAGGGGCTTTCCTCCGCATCGGTCACGCCATACCTGAAGAACCGTGGGTTAAAGTTCAACATCCCCCTGGATTCCAGGACGCCCAGCTATTCCGACGCATCTGACTCCGCCATTTTAAACATTGAAAACATGTGGGACAAAAACTTTTGGATGGAATTTTTGGACCGGATGGCGCTGAACAAGTACAATCTGTTGTCCCTGTGGACCTTGTCGCCGTTTCCGTCGCTTGTCAAAATCCCGGAATACCCCTTGGCCTCGCTGGACGACGTCAAGCGCAGGACAAGGCCGGTCAAGCACAAATTACAGGGCCAGAACATGTACGCGCCGGATGTGGAAAACGGCCTGATCACGGTCAAAAAGATAACCATTGACGAAAAAATTTCCTTTTGGCAGTGGGTGATGGAATACGCCGCCAGCCGGTGCGTGAAGGTCATGCTGTTTACCTGGAACGTGTTTGCCTACGGTGTGGAGCATACCCCCTACGGCATTACCCACAGCCAAGACAATCCTATCACCGAGGATTATATCTATTGCGGCATGAAGGCGCTGATGCGCACCTATCCCCTGCTTGCCGGTATTGGCATAACCGCGGGTGAAAACATGTACCAGGACGACACCGATATCCCCTTCATCGGCCGCAGCTACGGCCGCGCGGTGCGGGAGGTAATGGCCGAACAGCCCGACCGGGATTTCCGCCTGATTCAGCGCATGCAGAACACCCGGTACGACAGCATTATGAAGACCTTCGAGGATTTTCCATGCGCCTTTGAAATCAGCTTTAAATATTCCCAGGCGCATATGTACACCACCACCAAGCCGTCGTTTATCCAAAGTTTTTTGGAGGAAAAGAAGCCCAACGTCAAAATTTGGCTGACGGTGCGCAACGACGACTTTTATATGTTCCGCTGGGGCGACCCCGAATTTGCCCACGATTACTTAAAGCAAATGCCCATCGAGACCATGCAGGGCTTTTACATGGGAGCCGACGGTTACACCTGGGGCCGGGATTATATGGACAACCGGGACGCCTCCCACCCGCTGTTTACCGCAAAAATGTGGTATATGTTCGGCATCTGGGGCCAGCTTTCCTATCATCTGGAGCTGCCCAAGGAGTACTTTGAGGCAGAACTCCGCACGCACCTCGGTACCGCGCAAGAGCGGCTGCTGTACGAAACTTGGCAGCATGCTTCTCGTATTGTGCCGGAATGCAACTGCACCCATTTCCACGATTTCGACTACCAGTGGTACCCCGAAGGCTGCTGCATGTACGAGGAAGAAACCGGCAAGCTGGTGTTTGCCGACATCAACGAGTTTGTTTCGTGCAAAAGCGTACCGGGCGGCGCATACGCTTCGGTGTCTGACTATTGCCGCGCAACGGCGGAAGGCCGTAAATTGGACCAGGTTACGCCGCTGGAGCAGGCGGCGTCCATCTGGAACCACGCGGAACAGGCCATGTCAGGCGTCAGCCAGCTGCAAAGCGGCCAAAAACCAACACGGGAAATGCTGGCCACCTTGGACGATATGCAGGCCCTCGCGTACCTGGGCTATTATTATTCCCTAAAAATCCAGGCGGCGGTCCAGCTATGCCTGTACCGTATGGGCCAAGGCGCTGCCCGCCAAGGCGAAGCGGCCGCGCTGCTCAAGCGCGCGGAAAATTATTGGAAGCTGTATTCCGACAAAGCCGTCGAGCTGTATAAGCCGCAGGTCCTCACCCGGTTGTGCGGCTTGGTGGACGTCAAGCGCTTCCAAGAAAACGCCCGGCTGGACGTGCTGCTGGCCATGGAGGATTAATCCGGAATTCCGGTTTTAATCAAATATCGCGCAGACTCATTTTCTCTCGCAAAAGGGTAACCAAAAAGCGGGCCAGGGGCTTTTGCTCCGGCCCGCTTTTTGGTGGATTCTTTCTTGTAATTTATCGAAGTTTATTAACTAAAATTTATGATACCATAATTTTCTTTCGTTGTTTGCAACTAGCCCAGATAAAGAATAAATCCGAACCCTTCGCCAATCGTTAAAGATTGATGAATAGTTCGGATTATCCGGGTTTGGTGGACGTTAACGGACTTGAACCGCTGACCCTTCGCACGTCAAGCGAATGCTCTACCAGCTGAGCTAAACGTCCATATTCCGTTGGTGCGTCGATTATTATACCGTACATCGGAATAAAAAGCAAGTCCCATTTTTAAAAAATTGGATAAATCTGCGGATGTGAATAATTTTTGAATTTCCCCTCCGCCTTGTTCCTGTTGTTGCCCCAGGGTCGGAATCGTGGTATAATGAAACGAATTATATCCATGCGGTAAAAGGGTTCAAAAGGGGGGCGCGTATGATCATTCTCGGCATCGATCCCGGGTACGCCATCGTGGGCTTTGGCGTCATCCGGTACGAGCAGGGCCGTTTTGTCCCCCTGGAATACGGCGCCGTCACCACCGAGGCGGAAACGGATTTTTCCGACCGGCTGCAAACCATTTACGATTGCGTCGCCGCCATCCTGGCAAAATGGAGTCCCGACGCCATGGCGGTGGAAAAACTTTATTTTAACAGCAACCAAAAAACCGCTATCGGCGTTGCGGAGGCCCGGGGCGTCATCCTATTGGCCGCCAAAAAGAACCGCACGCCGCTGTACGAGTATACGCCGCTGCAGGTTAAAACCGCGGTAACCGGCTATGGCCGGGCGGAAAAGCCCCAGGTGATGGAAATGACCCGGCGGCTGCTCTGTTTAAAGCAGGTCCCCAAGCCGGACGACACCGCCGACGCTTTGGCAATCGCCATCTGCCACGCCCAGGCGGCGGGCACCCGGCTGCGCAACCGGCTGGTAGACCAATTTGCCCTGCGGCTGAAAAAGCAATAATCCACAAACGGAACGGAGTAAAAACCGATGATTTACTGTGTCAAGGGAACCCTAATCCACAAGGAAGCCGCTTTCGCCGTGATCGAATGCGGCGGCGTAGGGTTAAAGTGCTTTACCACCATGAATACCCAGCGCACCCTGCCCGCCATCGGGGCGCAGGCCACCCTGTATACCCATCTGCACGTCAAGGAGGACGCGCTGGATTTGTTCGGCTTTTCCTCTCAGTCAGAGCTCAGCTGTTTTAAAATGCTGACCGGCGTCAGCGGGGTAGGCCCCAAGGTGGCCTTGAGCATTCTTTCCGCCCTGGCGCCGGAACAGGTCGCTATGGCCGCGGCTTCGGGCGATTATAAAACCCTTACCAGAGCTTCCGGCGTGGGCGCCAAGCTGGCCCAGCGCATCGCGCTGGAGCTGCGTGATAAAGTCAACACCATGGCCCAAATGGACGGTTCCCCCGCCGGCGGGGCGGGGATCCCTTCGGCGGCGGGCAACGCGGCCGAAGCCATAAACGCCCTTTCGGTGCTGGGCTATGCCCCGGCGGACGTGGCCGGCGTGGTGGCCAGGCTGGACAGCTCCTTGCCTGTGGAGGAATTGATCCGGCTGGCCTTAAAAGCC
>CABQAC010000023.1 GCA_902462035.1 uncultured Eubacteriales bacterium | reverse complement strand
GCTTGCGGATTGCTCGCCTTGTTGTATCGGAGCCAAGATTGTTATACGGCGGCAGGCGCCGCCGGGAAACGGAGTCCCACTGATGATAAGAAAAGAGCAAGCAAAGCCGCTGGTTTTACCAGTGGTTCCCCTGCGGGGCGTTGTGGCATTCCCGCGCACAATTCTTCATTTTGAAGCGGGCCGCAAAAAAACAATGATCGCCCTTAACCAGGCGATGGAAAATAATCAGGAAGTATTTTTGGTTTGCCAGCGGGAAGCGGATTTGGACGACCCTGAACCGGGCCAATTATATCAAATCGGCACGGCTGCGCGGGTGGTGCAGATTATGCGCACCGGGCGGGATGTGGTCAGCGTGGTGGCCGAAGGCCAATACCGTGCGAAAATCACCGCCATCGTACAGGAAACGCCCTTTTTAGCGGCTGAGGTAACGCCTATCGCGGTCAAAAAGGCGGCGGATACCCTGCAGAACACCGCGATGATCCGTACTGCGATGGACTTGTTTGACGAATATATCGATATCACCGGCGATACCGTGCGGATGGAGTTCCCTTCGGGGGAACTGGAAAATTTGGCCTTTGTGGCGGATTATATCGCCGCCAACGTGCATCTGGATCCCGGCGAGCTGCAACGCCTGCTGGAGGAGCGCAACCCGGCGTCCCGGCTTCAGCGTCTGCTTCTGATGCTGGAAAAGGAAGTTCAAATTCTTTCGCTGGAAAGCGAGATTCAAACAAAGGTAAGGGAGCAGGTGGACAAAAACCAGCGGGAATACTACCTGCGGGAACAAATTCGGGTGCTGTCAAACGAACTGGGGGATGGAGAAAACCCCGTGGAAGAAGCGGAAGAATACGCCCAGCGGATTAAAAAACTGCATCTGGGGGAGGAAAGCGAGGCAAAACTCCTCAAAGAAAGCGACCGCCTTTCCAAAATGCCTTTTGGTTCTCACGAGGCGACCGTTATCCGAAACTATCTGGATATCTGCCTGGAACTGCCCTGGAATACTTATTCCACCGAGCGCATTGACTTGGCAGCGGCCCAGCGTATTTTGGACCGGGACCATTATGGTTTGAAAAAAGTGAAGGAACGGATTGTGGAGATGCTGGCGGTGCGAAAGCTTTCGCCTTCGTTTAACGGGCAGATTATCTGTCTGGTTGGTCCGCCCGGCGTGGGTAAAACTTCGATTGCCAAATCCATCGCCACCGCGCTCAAACGTAAATACGTGCGCGTTTCGCTGGGCGGCGTGCATGACGAGGCGGAAATCCGCGGCCACCGCAGAACGTATATCGGCGCCATGCCCGGCCGGATGATCGAGGCCATCCGCCAGGCCAAGACCGCAAATCCCCTGATTTTGCTGGACGAAGTCGATAAACTGGCCAGCGATTATAAGGGCGACCCTTCGTCGGCGCTGCTGGAACTGCTGGATGCCGAGCAGAATTTTTCCTTTCAGGACCACTACATAGACCTGCCTTTTGACATGAGCAAGGTGCTGTTTTTAACGACGGCAAACGATGCGGACGCTATTCCAGCCCCGCTGTTGGACCGGATGGAAATCATCGAATTGCCCAGCTATACCCACGAGGAAAAATTCCAAATCGCCAAACGGCATTTGGTGGGAAAACAGCTTAAGCGGCACGGTTTGACCAAAACCAACTGCAAAATCTCCGAAAGCGCTCTCCACGCGCTGATCGACGGCTATACCCGGGAAGCGGGCGTCCGGACGCTGGAACGCGCCATCGCAACATTGTGCCGCAAAGCCGCCCGGCAGATTGTGGGCGGGGAAGCGAGCGTTGTCCGGATTGGAGAAGCCGATTTGGAAGCCTTGCTGGGGCCGAAAAAATACCGGCAGGAAGCCATAGCCCGCAAGGACGAGGTGGGGTTGGCCAACGGTTTGGCCTGGACCTCCGTTGGCGGCGAGATGATGCCCATCGAGGTCGCGCTGATGGACGGCACCGGCAAAATCGAATTGACAGGCTCCCTGGGCGATGTGATGAAGGAATCGGCCAAAGCAGCCATCAGCTATGTCCGCTCTCATGCAAAAGAGCTGGAAATCGATTCGGACTTTTATAAAAAATACGACATTCACATCCACGTGCCGGAGGGCGCCGTGCCCAAAGACGGTCCATCCGCCGGTATTACAATGGCTACGGCGGTGGTTTCTGCGCTGAAGGGGATCCCAGTGCGCAGCGACGTTGCCATGACGGGGGAGATTACCCTGCGCGGCCGGGTGCTGCCAATCGGCGGGCTGCGTGAAAAAGCGATGGCCGCTTACCGTCAGGGTATCCATACGGTGCTGATTCCCAAAGAGAACGAACCGAGCCTGTACGAGGTGGATGACCAGGTAAAGAAAAAAGTTCGCTTTCTGCCGCAGGAGGAACTGGGCGGCGTTCTGAAAGCTGCGCTGCGGCTTCCCAATACCCGGCAGGGCGGCGAAACGGCGCCTTGCATCGATGTCCCGGATATCGGACTGCAAGTGCCGACTTACATTGCGCAAAAAGGAGAAGAACGGTGAAGATACATGCCGCGGCGTTCGAGGGAGCGGCAGGCCGCTCAGATCAGTTGTTTCCCTCCAACTTGCCGGAAATCGCCTTTTCCGGCCGCTCCAACGTGGGAAAATCCTCTTTGATCAACCGGTTGCTCAACAGGAAAGGGTTGGCGCGGACGAGCGCTACTCCCGGCAAAACCGTAACGGTCAACTTTTATGTTGTGGGGGATGTAAGACTGGTGGATTTGCCCGGCTACGGGTATGCCAGGGTTTCGAAGTCTGAGCGCTTGCGCTGGTCCGAACTGGTGGAAGGGTATTTTCAATCGGGCCGTAACTTGCGGCTGGTTATCCAGCTGATTGACTTGCGCCATCCGCCTACCGAGGACGATTTTGCGATGCTGCAGTATCTCGTCCAGCAGCGGGTGCCTTTTTTGGTGGTGTTGACCAAATGCGATAAACTCAAAAAGGCCGAGCGCGAAAAGCGAATGGCGGAAATGGAGCAAGCCCTTTCCTTTTTGCAAGGGGTGGCGCCGCTGTTTCCTTTTTCAGCGGTCACCGGCGAAGGGGCGGAGGAAATCCGCCAGGAAATTGACCGGGCGGCAGCGCCGTTAATTTAAGATGAAAAACCCGCCCGCAAACGATCGGGCGGTTTTTTTGGTTCCGTACGGTGCCGTAGAACCCGCATGTTTGCCAGATGAAAATTTTCATTGACTTGTGTGGTCAGAGTGCTTACAATAGTATTCGGAATCCGGGCAAAACCCGGTTCTCCACACCGAGGCTTTGCTCCGCTTCTGCTATGGCAGAGAGCGGAGTTTTTCTGTAAACTTAGTAATCGGGATTATTTCCCATCCAAGACGAAAAACTGGAAAGGAAAGCAATATGCCGAAAAACGCGACAACCCGCGATCTGACGCACGGGAATCCGATGCGATTGATTCTCAATTTTGCCATCCCATTTTTATTTGGCTTGTTGTTCCAACAGCTTTATAGTTTTGCCGATACGGTGATCGTAGGCCGATACCTGGGCACCGACGCCCTTGCCGCGGTTGGCGCTACCAGCTCGATCAATTTTTTGATCATTGGGTTCTGCACCGGCGTATGCAATGGATTTGTCATTCCGGTGGCGCAGCAGTTCGGCGCGGGGGACATTACCGCGCTTCGCCGTTTCGTGGCCAACAGCGTTTGGCTGTCGGCTGGGTTGGCTGGGGTGACGGCCGTACTGGTGACGGCCTTTTGCCGCCCGATTTTGCAGATGATGAAAACCCCTGAAGACATCATCGACAATTCCTATGCCTATATCGTCGTGATCTTCATCGGCATTCCGGTGACCTACCTTTATAATCTGTTGGCTGGGTTTATCCGCTCCCTGGGCGACTCCAAGACCCCGGTGATTTTTTTAACCATTGCGGCGCTGCTCAATGTGGGGTTGGATTTACTCTTTATCCTGGTTATGCAAATGGGGGTAGGGGGAGCCGCGTGGGCAACGGTGATTAGCCAAGCAATATCGGGGCTTGCCTGCCTGTTTTATATCCGGCTGCGGTTTCCCATTCTTCATTTAAGCCGGGAACACTGGAAGCCGGACAAGAGCTACATAAAAATTCTGTGCGGTATGGGGCTGCCCATGGGGCTGCAGTATTCCATTACGGCCATTGGCAGCGTTATTTTGCAGTCGGCGGTCAATACCTTGGGCTCTTTGGCCGTGGCGGCGGTGGCGACGGCCAACAAGGTGGGGATGTTCGTGTGCTGCCCCTTCGACGCCATGGGCGCCACCATGGCTACCTATGCAGGGCAGAACGTGGGGGCACGTAAGCTCAAAAGATTGGGGCAGGGGATGCGCAGCTGTATTTGGCTGGGCGCCGGATATTCGGTCATTGGTTTTTTGGTGGTCCTTTTTGCTGGGCGCGCCGCGGCGTCTTTGTTTTTATCCGAAAATGACCCGGTATTGTTTGATATGATTGAGCGCTACCTGCGGCTCAACGGCGCTTTTTATTTCACCTTGGCACTGGTCAATATCATCCGGTTTATGATTCAGGGACTGGGATTTGGGAAGCTGGCCGTGGTGGCCGGCGTTTGCGAAATGATCGCGCGCGCGGTGGCAGGGTTCCTTTTGGTTCCAACTTTCGGGTTCGACGCGGTGGGCTTTGCAAGCCCGCTGGCCTGGACGGCGGCGGACATCTTCCTGATTGCGGCGTATGTTCATGTGATGAAGGTGCTGCGCCAAACTGTGGGGGAAGCACCGGACGAACCAGAAGCAAAGCTGGCTGCAGAACTGGTAAACGAAATATAAGTATCATATAATTATTAACAGAAACACGCCTGCGGCAATGCATGCCGTAAGCGTGTTTTTTATTTTGGCCGTTTTTTCTTTGGCGGAACAAGCACAATAGGCGGCAGCCGTCATAAGATGTAGCAAGATAATTCCCGTGATAACGGTACAACTATTTTGATTTTTCGGAGAGGTCGTCATGACAGAGATGAATACATTTGCGGTGATTGGCGGCGATTTGCGCCAGGCTTATTTAGCGGAGTCCATTGCGGCGGACGGATATTTCGTTTACGCCTCTGAATTCGATAAGTATCCTTTTTCCGGCATGGTCAAAAAGACTTCCACCGAGGAATCGGTTGCCAGGTGTTCCCACGTGATCTTACCGCTGCCGGTCACCATGGACGGAATCACCATCAACGCGCCATATTCCTACCAGCCGGTCATCTTGGACGAGTATTTTGCCTCCATTCTAGGCCAGAAGCCCGTATTCGGCGGCCAGATGGAAAAACTGCCTAAAATGGAAGTATGGTACCAGGTGCGCAAATACGATTATTTTGAGCGAGAGGCTTTGGCGGTGGAAAACGCGGTACCTACGGCGTTTGGGATACGGCGATACGGCCGGGATGGCAGCACAGCAATTGGGCTGAAAGAATGAGCATAATATAAATAGGCAGTTGGCCAACGCGTTCGACATCTGATCCAATATAAAAAGCCCAACCACTGTTTTCAAAGTGGTTGGGCTTTTTTGCTGACACGATTTAAATGGGCAGGAGTGAAAGCGCCTTATTCCTCTTTTTGCAGCAGCAGCGGAGCGCAGATGACCCCCTGGGGCTTGAGGCGGTATTCATAAGTCCACTGGTCCCCGGTGGAACGCCACGTTTTAGGACCAAAATAAGTCAGCGCGTCGTCCTTTAAATGAACCTGGCCAAAGGAGTTGATCCGGTTGCCATACATGGTCAGCTTCAGCAGATGGTCGCCCGCCGCTAGCCGGCCCAAATCCACCTGGTAAGGGGAATAGGCGATAATACCGCGGTCTTCGCCGTCAACCTCCACACCCAAGACCGAAGCACAGAAGTTGGGTACGCGGAACCTATATTCGCCCGCCTCGCAGTGGAAGGGCATTTTTAATGTGACATTGCCGCCATAAAAAGGAAGGCTTTGATGGACGATGCTGTCCAGGGCCAGCGTATCCTGCCGCGGAATCAGCGCGGTTTGGGTCCCTTGCACCTCCACGCCGAAGTCGCCCAGCAGGTAGCACCATTCCAGGTCGCTTTTATCGCCGAAACGGATGCGGAGCAGCAGCTCGTGGTCGCCCGCGCCGAAAGACGGCATGGGAATGGTTTTGATGGCGTGATCGACATAAAAACCGTCCGGCTGGTTCTGGACAGCCTGCCCGTCCAGTAAGATTTCGGCGTATTCCGGTTGCTCCAGCGCAAGGTGCGCGCCCGACACCGGTACCCGGCTGCGAAGGCTGAAGCGCAGCTCCACCAGATGGTCCCGTATATCCGGGGATTGGTCTACATAAGGCTGCGCCATAGAGGCGGTGCGCAGATGGAACCCCAACTTTTCGCGGATCGCGGTATCGAGCCGAAGAATTTCCTCCCTGGGCTGCCAATCGCCGCCGTCCAGCCGGTATTCCGGCATATCCAGCAGCAGCGCGTTAGGCTCGCTCAGCGCATACTGGAAACGTTCGCCAAAATCGATGCCAGAGGGACGGTAGGCACAGGGCGCCAACGCCGGTACCGGCTGACCCGCGCGGGGTTTTAGGTGGAATAACCGGCTGTCGTGGGCATAGAAGGTGATTTCCGCAGTTGTCCAGCCGTCTTTAACAGTAGAAGGATAGGCGGAAATTTGGCCGGTTATGGTGTCGTACAACTCAAGCTCATGAACGCCTTTGATACGGAGAACAATGTGTTCCGACAGCCCGGACTGGTTGAGGAAGGGTTCGATATAGGGCGACCAGGAAGAATGAACCTTTAATGCGTGGCAGAAAAACAGCCAACCCTCGTTATCCTCTTGTCTTAGCTGATACACCAGGTTGTTGCACAGGGAACCGTCGATATCCCGGATCTCGATATCCCGGTATGCGTTCAGTTCCCGGACGAGAGCCGCGCGGGTGATGGGAATACGAACGCAGTCCTTGGCGAACTGGTAAGCGGCCGGGTTTTCCTGACCGTCAACACAGCTGGGCATGTCGCCTGCCCAAATAACTTTGCCGCCCGCGTCGCGGAAACGTTTGAGCCGTTCCAGCGTGGTACTGCGGATGGTCAGGTTGCCGGGTACTACCACGGCGTCGTAGGCCATCTCGCCCACTTGGAGCGGCGCGGTGCACTCGGCCGGAGTTTGGGACGGCAGCAGGCTTTCGGAAATAAAGTCAAAATCGATATTGGAGAAGATCAAATCCTGGCAGATATTTTGCAGGTCGAATTCCCGCCCTTCCCGCTCGGTCATATTGGCGTCGCGGGGCCCCCACAGCAGCCAGAAGGACTCGATGGGATGGATAACGCCGACCCGAACGGCTGGCTTGCCGCGGCGCAGGGCGGTGTTCAGCCTGGAATAATGGTCTTCTACCAAGCCAAACCTGGAGTGCCAGGGCACATGTACGTTAATGGAGGCGGGGTAATCCCGCTTTGCTTCGCCTTTCATCCCCAACAGGGCAAGATGGTGGACCCGGGTGGTGATGCCCATCGCAGCCAACCAGTCTCCCTGCAGCTTATAACCAGAAAAAGGGAAATCCCAGTTGGTCACACCGTACAGCTCGCAGGTTACATGATTGATGCCGCGCTGACGCGCCACGCTGACGCACTGTTTGGCGGTGACAAACTCCCGGTGGTCGGCCAGCACATCGATGCCCGGCTGCTGGAAGGAACGGTAGCACCGCATGGCGTCGCCGATGGAGGAGGTCTGGCTGTATAAATCGTGCTCGCTGTTCATATGGCCGGTCAGCATCAAATTGTGCTCGCCGCACCATTTACCGACACGGTCGGTAAAGGAAGTGATGAACCGCTCGGCGGTGTGATCGTGGTAGCGGTACCGCGCGATGGAAGGCTTGTCGCCGGGCAGGTTCCAGAACAGTTCGGGCAAAGTCGGCAAAAACTCGGTGCCGTAAGCCTCTTTATAGCTGATGAGCATCTCGTAGGTAAAGGGAAGCTGCAGCGGTGTTTTTGCCTCGGAGAAGGTCAAAAACTCCTTTTTTTGCATCCGGGGTTCGTCGGTAAAAATAGCGGGGATGGATTTGCCGAATTCTTCCCCGAACAGGCGGTAATAGGTTTCGTAAGTGATCTCTAAAAAGCGGTCCGCCGAAGCAGGATCCAAAACATTGGCGTAACTTTGGTTGTTATACCACGAAGACGGCTTTTGCAGGCAGCAATAGGCGTACCAAACATCGCCCTTGGCGGCCGCTGGGTCCTGAATCATTTCTTCGGACGCCAGATACCCATGCTCCAGCACAATGTCGTACATCGCCAGCAGAATACCGGTTTTAGAGGAATCGGCAAACAACTCCTCCATATTGGCGGCAACCTCTGCGGCAGGAAGCGGCGCCGGCGTAAATTGAATCAGCTGCGCGCGGTACTTCCGGTCTTTGGTAACCAAACCGCCCGCGTAACCCGAAGGCCAACGGTCTTCGTCGTACAGCCAAGTCAGCATGCCGCGTTTTTGAAGTTCGTCGTGGCAATAGCGGACTGTGTCGAGAAAATGGTCGCTCAGGTAGGTTTCCTCCAGGCCCACGCGGACATGAATGTGCGCCCCGCCCATATGCATTTGATGGAAGGTTTCGATTTGCCTGCGCAATTCGTCGCGGTCCAGCGGGCCGTTCCAGCACCAAAAGGGCGTGCCACGGTCAATGGCATCTGGATTCTGAAATTGTTCCGGCGTTAGTGTAGGTAAGTTGTTCATCCGTTTTCCTCCTTTAAGCGCATTGAATGTTGAACGATTCTAAAAATTATATCACACATGCTGTTGTATTGCAATTGCGCTGCCACGATTTTGGAGAATGTGCCATATGTGATAATGACAGGGCCAAAATCATATAGGTGAAGGGGAAGGGGGGCGAGCCGAATCGACAAAGAGAACAAACGGGAAGAGGCGTTTAAAACTGCTTATCAGCTTGGGCTGGTCAAGCAGCTGTATCAAAATAAAGCACTGACAGAGGAACAATATAAAAAATTCGTTCGTCTTCAGATAGAAGTCGAAATGACAGGCGGAGCATCTGAAAAATGATGCTCCTTTTTTACCGCATAATTGAATGGTGGTGAAAGAATGCTGAATGTTGCGGCATACGCGCGGGTGAGCACGGATAAGGATGACCAAATCAACAGCCTGGAAAGCCAAAAACGCTATTTTGAAGCCATGATCCAGGCTAACCCGGAATGGAATTTTGTCGGGATTTATGCGGACGAGGGCATCACCGGGACAAGCGTGAAAAAACGCCTGATGTTTCAAAAGCTGATCGCGGATGCGCTGAGCGGGAAGATTGACCTGATTCTGACCAAGGAGGTCTCCCGCTTCGCGCGCAACACGGTGGATACCTTAAGTTTTGCCCAGGAACTGAAACGGCACGGGGTTTACGTCTACTTTACCACCGACCATTTAAATACCATGAATGACGAGGACGATTTCCGCCTGACCATTATGGCCGGCGTGGCGCAGGAAGAGAGCCGCAAAACATCCAAACGGGTCAAGTGGGGGCAGCAGCGCAGGATGGAAAGCGGCGTAGTATTCGGGAACAATTCGATTTACGGGTTTGATTTGCGGCATGGCAAGCTGACTGTCATACCCCAGGAAGCCGATGTCGTGCGCCGGATTTTTCACTTGTACACAAACGAGGGCAAAGGATCATACGTGATTGCGCGGGAACTCAACAGCTGGGGTGTAACCCCGCCGCGGTCTTGGAACTGGTCGGAAGCGATGGTGCGAAGAATCCTGCACAACGAAAAATATGTTGGAGACCTGCTGCAAAAAAAATTCTGCACGGTGGATTATTTAAACCACACCAAAATTCCAAACCGCCAGATCGAACAGCAGATATACCTGCGCGACCACCACGAGGCGGTGATCGACCGCGCGCTATGGAATCGAACCCAGCAGGAGCTGGAAAAGCGGTCTCGGGCTTGCGGCAGTACGGAAAAATACAGCAATAAATATTGGTGTTCGGGAAAAATTACCTGTGGGTATTGCGGCAGCAAGTACGGCTCCAAGCTGTACCGTAAGAACGGTCATCCTGCAATACACCAGTGGGTGTGCCGGGAAAAGAACAACAACGGGCGGAAACAAGCGGCCCCCGGGGGGAAAACGGTTGGCTGTGACAATAAAACACTGCATGAAAAAGTGCTGCACACGGTCATGCAGCAAGTACTCTTCCAATTTCGGGAGGAATCCCAGCCGTGGCTAGAGGAACTGGCCGGAACGCTGGCGCGAACGATTCCCGATTCCAATGCGGCGGACTACGGCCGGCAGGACCAGTGCCGGGACCAAATCCAGCGTTTACGAAACCAAAAGCAGAAGCTGATCGGCCTGTATTTGGAAGGGGACCTTACCAAAGAGGAATGGATGGCCGAAAAATTGCAATATAATCAAAAAATTGAAGAACTGCGCTTTCGGCTGCAGGATTTAGAACGGCAGGAGGAGATCGCGCGGCGCCAGCGCGGCAATCCGCCGGATTTTTTTGAACAGCTTCGTACCATTGCCACACAGCAAAAGGACGCTACCGCCTGGTACGGAGAACTGCTGGAACGAATTCTGGTTTATGGAAATGTGCTGCAGGTGAAACTGCGGTATCTGCCCCAAGTTTACGAAGTTACTTACGCAACCAGAAGAAAGCAAGGAAATTTTGAAGTGGAAATTCAGAAAATAGAGCGGAAAGAGGTTTTCTCCTCGCGCCAGAGATGACCGCCGTATCCGAAACGCCGTACCCAGCGCCGAAGGCGCGGTGGAGATTGCTATGCGCGAGCTGCCGGTTACCATCAACGGCGCGCGCTGCTTGGTAGCGGGGTATGGGCGTATCGGCAAGGTGCTGGCCCGAATGCTGGCGGCATTGGGGGCCAAAGTGACGGTGTCCGCCCGAAAACCGGAAGATCTCGCTTGGATTCGGCTCAACGGAATGCGGGCTGTCAAAACGGCCGAGATTCGCGAATCCGGACAATATGACGTGATTTTCAATACCGTACCATCGGTTATTTTTGACGCGCAGACCCTGTCGCTGGTGGCAGAGGACGCCTTGGTTATCGATTTGGCGTCCGCCCCTTATGGGGTGGATTTCGAGGCCGCAAAGCGGCTGAACGTCAAAACCATCCTGGCAACGGGCCTCCCGGGAAAAGTTGCGCCGCAGACGGCGGGAATTATCATCAAAAATGAAATTTACCAGATGATAAGGGAGGAAAAACTGTGAAAGCAATCAGGATAGGATTCGCGCTTACCGGTTCCTTCTGCACCTTTTCCCGTGCCATTGCAGAAATGAAACAGCTTCGGCAGGCGGGATTCGAAATTTTACCGATTATGTCTTATCACGCCAGCAGCATCGACACCCGGTTTGGCAAAGCGGAGGATTTCGTCCAAGAGATCGAGTCGATCTGCGGCCGCACGGTAATCCGCACCATCGACGGCGCCGAGCCCATCGGCCCCCAAAAGTTGACCGACGTCATGGTGATCGCCCCATGTACCGGCAATACGCTGGCAAAATTGACTTGGGGCGTGACCGACACACCGGTGGTCATGGCGGCAAAATCCCACCTGCGGGGGGAAAGACCGCTGATTTTGGCTGTGGCGACCAACGACGCGCTGAAAGCATCCGCACAAAACATCGGCAGGCTGATGAACACCAAAAACATTTATTTCGTTCCCATGGAGCAGGACGCGCCGGAGGAAAAGCCCAGTTCTCTGGTGGCGCGGTTCGATTTGATCGAAAAGACCATCGAGGCGTCCCTGCAGGGCAAACAGCTGCAGCCGGTGCTCCGCAGCCTGGGGGATTGAGTTTTCCAGCGGTTCTGTGATATAATATAAAAATCGAAGCGGCGGCGTGAACTTTGCTTTCGTGCCGCCCTTTTTGTTGGCCGCCCGCTTCGTGGCGCGGCGGACAAGCCCCGATCATAGAGACGGAAGAGAGGCGGATCGAAATGCGGTGCGGATTTTGTGGCGAGGAATTAAAAGAGCCGGCGGAGCGCTGCCCTAAATGCGGCGCGGCGTATTCCTGCGGTGATGACGGCGGGGAAGGGCCCGTGCTGGCGGTACACGCGGCCGACGATTTGGAAGCGGACCGAATAGAGGCCGCTTTATCGGACAGTGGAATTCCGGTCAGCCGGCAGTATACCGGCGTCAATTCCTGGGTGAAAACCGTTACCGGCAATTCGTCCGGCGGGGTGAACCTGTATGTGCCCAAGCAGGCGGAGGAGGAGGCGGTGGAAGTCTTAATTGGCATCGGCGCGCTGGAAAGCGCGGAGGTGCAGCCGGAACAGACCGAAGGCAAAGAGGATATGCCGCCCAAAGTACGCGCCAAAAGCGTTGTGGCGACCCTTTTGCTGCTGCTGCTGATTGCTTTACTCGTCTTTTCCGTAGATGGCATGATGACGCTGGTTAACGGGTTGTTCGGCGGCAAATAAGAATCAAATCCGAAGGGAGCAGAATAAAATGAGCCATATCAATACCAAATGTATTCAGGAAGGGTACACGCCGGAAAACGGCCAGCCCAGAGTGCTGCCCATTTGCCAAAGCACCACCTTCCGCTACGATTCTGCCGAGACGATGGGACAGTTATTCGATTTGGAGGCGCCGGGCCATTTTTATACCAGGCTCAGCAATCCCACGCTGGAAGCGGTGGAAAAGAAAATCGCCGCGCTGGAGGGCGGCGCAGGGGCGCTTTTGACTTCCTCGGGCCAGTCCGCCACCTTGATGGCGGTCATGAACATCTGCCACGCGGGGGACCACGTGGTGGCGTCCAGCGCGATTTACGGCGGTTCGTATAACCTGCTTTGCAAAACCTTGACCGAGATGGGGATTGAAACTACCTTTCTTAAGCCCGGTGTCAGCGATGCGGAACTGGAAGCCGCGTTCCGCGACAACACCAAATGTGTGTTCGCCGAAACGCTGTCGAACCCTTCGCTGGTGGTGCTGGACATTGAACAGTTTGCCGGCGCCGCCCACCGGCACGGCGTGCCGCTGATTGTGGACAATACCTTTGCAACGCCCATTCATTGCCGCCCCATCGAATTCGGCGCGGATATTGTAACGCACTCCACCTCCAAATATTTGGACGGCCATGCGGTTTCTTTGGGCGGTGTCCTGGTGGATAGCGGCCGTTTTGACTGGAGCAACGGCAAGTTCCCCATGCTGACCGAGCCGGACGACACCTACCACGGGATCCGCTATACGGAACGCTTTGGCATTGCCGCTTATATTACCAAGGCGCGGGTACATTTGATGCGCGACCTGGGCTGCCAGGCCAGTCCTTTTAACGCGTTTTTGCTCAATTTGGGGCTGGAGACGCTGGCCCTTCGGATGGAACGCCATGCGGCAAACGGGCTTGCTGTAGCCCGCTACTTGCAAAAGCACCCCAAGGTTGCCTGGATCAATTATCCCGGGCTGCCGGACAACCCCTACTATCCCTTGGTGCAAAAATATATGCCCCAGGGGACAAGCGGCGTTGTTTCCTTCGGCGTGCAAGGGGGCAGGGAAGCGGCGGCTCGGTTCATGGGCAACCTGAAGATGGCCTCGATTGTTACCCATGTGGCGGACTTGCGCACTTGTGTGCTGCACCCCGCCAGCACCACCCACCGGCAGATGTCCGATACGCAGCTCGCGGAAGCGGGCGTCAGCCCCGATTTGATCCGCTTTTCAGTGGGACTGGAATACGAGGGCGATATTATCGCGGATTTGGAACAAGCCCTGG
>CABQAC010000022.1 GCA_902462035.1 uncultured Eubacteriales bacterium | reverse complement strand
GGTCCATTCTGATCGAGGGCGTGCCCCTGGTGCGGGACGGGCAATATCAGGCGGATAAGGATTGCCGCCAGATTTGTTCAAAAATGGGTATGGTGTTTCAAAGTTTCAACCTGTTTCCCCATCTGTCGGTTATGGACAACCTGACCTACGCGCCGCGTTTTGTCCGCAAGGAAAACGCCCAGCAGGCTGCCGAGCGCGGCGCCGGGCTGCTGCGCAAGGTCGGCCTTGCCGGAAGGGAAAAGGCCATGCCCGCCGAACTTTCGGGCGGGCAAAAGCAGCGGGTGGCCATTGCCCGCGCATTGATGATGAACCCGGATATGCTGCTGTTCGACGAGCCGACCTCGTCGCTTGACCCCCAGCTGACCAGCGAAGTGTTGGCGGTCATGAAGGAGCTTGCCCAGGAAAAGATGACCATGATGGTGGTAACCCACGAAATGGGATTTGCCCGGGAGGTGGCGGACCGGGTGCTGTATATGGACGAAAGCGGTATCGCGGCGGACGACGTGCCGGACCGGATTTTCAACCATCCGCCTTCCCCGCGCATTGCGGCTTTTATCAACAGTATTTTAGCATAATGCAAAGGCGCCCTCCGGTTAACCGGAGGGCGCCTTTTTCGTGCGGGAACTTGTAATATATAGTGGGCCTAAAGCAAAAAGCGATTGTTCATGGAAGGCGGCGGTGTTTAGACCGGGGCGCGCCGCTGCGGAAAGGGGGACGGATTGCGCTTGACGCGGCGGACAGGAAAAACGCCGCGCCGCGCGGCCTGTGTGTTCGGCGGGTTAAAACCATTTGTGCTTTTTAAAGTATGCGATACACCCGCCTACTGCCACGGCGCTTATCCCAATGACCAGGGGATACCCAAAGGCCCAGCCGTATTCCGGCATTTTCAAATTCATGCCGTACCACCCCGCTATCAAGGTCAGCGGCGCGATGACAGCGGTGATCACGGTAAGCACTTTCATGGTTTTGTTTAAACGGATATCCTCCTGGGCCTGGTATGCCTCCCGCACTTGGGTAATGTAATCCCGCAGGCTGTTGGTATGGCTGCTCAGCCGGTCCACCTTGTGGGCGAATATTTTAAAATACCGCATGGCTTCCGCTGGAATCAAATGATTCTCGTTTTCTAGAATGCCGTCTAAAATGTTATAAAGCTGGTCGTAATAGCTTTTCTGCTGGGTCAGCCGCCTGCGGATGTGGATGATCTCCGCCACATAATCGCCCCTGCCCGCGGACAGCAGCCGGTCCTCTAGACGGGTGATTTGATTTTCCAATTGTTCCAATATTTGGTCGTCCTGCGCGGTTAACCGTTTAAACAGCGCGATCAGCACCCGGCTGAAGGAGTCCGCTTCTTGGGTCAGGGCTCGCTGCATGTCCGCCAGCAAAGCGCCGTCGCAGAACAAAAATAGGTAGCGCTGGCTCAGATAAATCAGAAGCGGTTGGGGAGAAAAGCGTCCGGTTTTGCCGTCCAGCCGCTCGACGACCATCAGGTCAAACCCGTCGTGGCTTTCAAACCGGGTAGCCTTGCCCGCCGCCAGCGCCTGGGAGAACAGCGCGGGCAGTTGAAAGGCTTTGGCAATTTCTTCGTATTGCGGCAGCGGAAAAAAACCGCAGCACACATCCTCGGGCAGGACCGCCGCGCCCGCCGGAACGGGCTGTAAACGCTTTTGGGTTAAGGTGTAAAGCATAAAAAGGATTCCCCCTTTTTTATAGCCGCAGCCCAAGGTAGGGAAGCAGTTTTTCCGTGTACACCTGCAGCAGCCGTTCCATGGGATATGCGCCGCGGTTGGCCGCGCTGGTGGAGGGCAGCGGGATGGACGGCCTTTTTAATACAGGATAGCAAAACTTATTGTATAAAGCGGTCGATTTTTGTCCATTTGTAAAGATTGCATTGACCGGCGCCCTGGCCAGCAGGGAAGCGATGTCATTGGGCACCGGGTCCCGGATGGTACTGTCGTCCGCACCGCGGATGGTGCAGGAGCGCAATACGTCCCACAGCGCCACACCATGGCGCAAGGCCATCTGCCGCCGCGCGTCGCTGCCAAGGGGGACCGGTTCGCCAACCACGGCGGCCAGTACCGGCCAAAAACGGTTTTGGGGATGAGCGTAGTAAAACCCATACTCCCGGGATTTTGGGGAGGGCATGGTGCCCAGGATCAGCACCCTGGAATGGGCGTCCGCAACCGGGGGAAGGGGGTGGACCACCAACTGTGCCTTTCCGTTCATCGGCCTGTCCCGTGGGATTGGGCAAACTGCAAGTAATCGGCCAGGTTGTCCCGCAGCAGCGCGGGGGTATCTAGCCCGTAGGGGCAGCGGGAAACACATTGGTTGCAGTGCCGGCAGTTTTCGATACGCAGCATCTTTTCCCGGTTTTCGGGCGTCAGGAACTGGGCGAAAGGCGCCCTGCGCAGCAGCAAACTCATGCGGGCGGCGGTGGGAATATCGATTTGGGCGGGGCAGGGCAGACAGTATCCGCACCCATGGCAGAAATTGCCCAGCAGCGCTTGACGGTCCTTTTCGATGCGGGCGCGCATGGCGCCGTCATAAACCGGCGGGTTATCTTCCAGCTGAATAAACTCCCGCAGCTCGCTTTCCCGCTGGATACCCCAGATGGGCACCACAAAGGGATATTGCTTGATAAAAGAAAAGGTGGTGGACGCATCGGTAATCAGCCCCCCGGCCAGCCCTTTCATGGCAATAAAGCCCATGTCGTGCTGGTGCGCCAGATGAGCCACCGCAACATCCTGCTCCACAGCCAGGGAGGAAAACGGGTATTGCAGCGTGTCGTAAAGCCCGGAAAGCACCGCTTCCCGCGCGCGCTCGGCGCTGTGATTGGTGATACCGATAAAACGGATGTAGCCCCGTTTTTTGGCCTCCACAAGTCCGGCGTAGGCGCTTTCGGGATCATCCGGATCCGGCAGAACGGATGGATTGTGCAACTGCAGGATATCGATGTAGTCGGTCTTCATGCGCCGCAAGCTCAGCTCCACGTGCGCGAGCAGCGTTTTTTTGTCTTTGGCCGCGCTTTTGGTGGACAGCACGATATGATGGCGGACATCGGACAGCGCCAGGCCGATTTTTTCCTCGCTGTCGCTGTACCCATTGGCGGTATCGAAATAATTCATGCCCAGGCTGTATGCCAGGCGCAGCAGGCGCGACGCTTCCTCTTTTGTCAACCGCTGGACGGGCAGCGCGCCAAAGGAAGATGCGCCGACCATCAAGCCGGTTTTACCCAGACGGATTTGGTTCATAGCAGGTCATCCTTTCAAAAGCTGATGGGATTTGCGGGAAGCGCAACGTGCGGCAGTCGGTTTTAGCGGCGGCCGGAACAGCGTTCCGATGCCATTATAGCACACAATCCCCTTTCGGCGCACCAGGGGACAGAAAAAAACCGGCGGACTTTAGTCCGCCGGCCATACCGGTACCGGTTATTGCTTTGCCTTTTTTTGCCGAAGGCATCCAAAGACCATGCCGGTGATTGAAAAAAACAAAAGGGCCAAATACAGCACCATGATTCTACGCCTCCTCGAAGTCTTTCCACACCGCAGACTATCATAACCGAAACGGAACAAAAAATCCAGCGAAAACGGGAAAGAACCGCCCGCGGATCAGCCCGGCCGACGGCGGGAAGAATTTGAAAAAATCGTACTTGGTTGCCAAAAAGAGCGGGAACTGGCATTATAATTCTGGCGAAGGTTCCAATGTGCAGCGAAAGAATTCGCGCTGTTTTATAAAATCATCTAGTTTTTTACCACATCCTATGCGAAAGTTCTGCGCTTTATGACTCTGCGGCTGCGGAATCAAGCGGATAATATGCAGCAAATCCATTCGGAGCTGTTCGTCCAAATCCCACGGTTCCCAAACCCGTTCGGCCACCTGGCCATTTGCCTTTACACATGTTACTTAAGTCTAGGCGAAACGATTGCATGCTTTCCCACAATGTGCTATTATTTCATTATATTCGATAAACGATTGTTTCTGTCATCTTCGTTATCCAAACAATAGTTTCGCGACGGCATTTTATCGGCCGCTACGTTTTGGCATGGAAAGCATGCGGGGCAGGATAGGAATGCCTGTTGCGGCGGAAATGGGGGATATGGTGAGAAAGCGGCCTGCCGGTAACGCGCGGCGGCCGGGGCGGTGGCGGACGCTGCCTGGCTTGCTTTGCGCCGCGGACCCTAAGATCGCACAGGATGTCAAGTCGTATCTATGGGCTCTGCCCGCCTCTGAGTGGACGGTTAGGCGGGGGATTTCGGTTTTATTGACCCAGCAGCCATCTTTCCGCAATGTGCTGTATTACCGCGCCAGGGCCCGCCATCCGTGGCTTGTGCGGCTGTCCTCCCAACTGCTGCCGCCCCGTCCGGGGGTGGAGATAGAAGGGAAAATCGGCGGCGGTTTGTGCCTGTTCCACGCGGACGCGTGCCATTTGGCTCCCAGCCGCGCGGGCTGCTGGCTGACCGTATGCCGCGGTGGGTGGATTGGCGCCGACGATGCCGGAAACCGGCCGGTATTGGGCGACGGTGTAACGGTCCGGGCGTTTGCGCGGCTGACAGGCGGTATCCGGGTGGGCGACGGCGCCGTGATTGATACGGGCGCGCAGGTGGACCGGGACGTACCGCCCCGCTGTCTGGCCACAGGAAGCCCTGCGTCTTTTTTTCCGCTGGAAGACGAGCCGGCGGACGGTTTTTCCTCTTGATAAAAAGCGCCTTTGCTGTCTAAATGGGTTAAATTAAAGAAGGGCCTTCCGGACAAACTTGTGTCCGGAAGGCCCTTCTGATTTGCGGTTATTTGAGGCCGAGGTCCGCATCGGTCAGGCTGCAGGAGAGATCCCGAATTTGGAAGTAGAGGGACCGGGGGTCGCCTGGCGCGGCAACCTGATTGCCGTCTGTTTCCAGCCGGATGGTGTTTGTTCCGGCCTTTGCGCTAAAGGTCAGGTCGATTTCGGTACCCTCCGGCGTGATCTGGAACTCGGTGGCGATGCCGTTAATGGTGACCGTAAAGCGGGAGGTTTTTCCATCTCCAGCCATTACCATCAGATGCAGACTCGCGTCAAGCGGTTCCGACTGATTGTTGTTGATTGTCAGCAAACCTGCCTTAGAGGACCAATGGTAGTCGCCCAAAGAGTCCTTTTCCAGCGAGCTGATCCCTTCGCCATAAACCGGTTGAGTCAGCTTTAATAATTCTTCCTTTTTCGCCTGCCGTTCTTCTTCTGTATATTTGGCGCGGTATGCCTGATTATAGGAATCCATGTTAAAAAACAGCAAACGGCCGTCGGAGCTGACCAATGGTTCGATGTTCAATTCGCGCTGCAGGTTATCGGTCAGTTCCTTCAATTCGGCTTCATCATAAGCGCGGGTGTCGATATAAATTCCCTCGAAGCCGGTAATGGAAAGAACCTTCAGCTTGTCCGAAAGGGGCAGCTGATCGACTGCGCTGTTCCACAAGTCCGATTTGCGGCCGTGCATGCCGCCGTAGCTCCAGCGAAGATTTTTAGAGTGAAGGAACCCGGTAAAATGGGAATACGCTCCCATCTCGTTAACCGTACCCGCCTCGGGATAAAAGACATAGGGCATCTGATAGATCATTGCCCCATCCGGGACTTCCGATTCGATCTGCTGTACAAACGACGCGTCGCTTTGGTACGCGGTTCGCAGGACATTGTAGTTGGGGTACCAGTACGGCGGGTATTGTTCCAATACCGTAACCACGCACATCAGCCCCATCAGCACGGCTACCAGCCATGTTTTCAGCTTGCGGGTATACCGGTCGAGCAGCAGCGCCACCGCCAGAATGCAGATGAAGGCCAGAAAAACCGAAACCCGGTTATATGCCCGCAATGCGGGGGTGACGATAACGGCGAACAAGCTGCCGAGCCCCCCCATGGTTCCCAACAAAAAACCAAACAGGTTAAGCCCGGCCAGCAAGCTCATCTGGCGGTACCGCAGCGTATCCTTCTTTTTTACAAAGAAATAGAAAAACAGAAAAACAAACCCGGCCACGCCGACCAGCCCAATATGGGAGAAGGTATTTTCATTGAGCAGGGGCGCATTTTTATAATCCGCCACCCAGCTGCGCAGAAGGGGCACCCCATGCCCGGAAGTGGGCAAAAGCAAAAGCGACAGCCTGGTGGAATATAGTTCGGCCTCCATCGGGTTGCGGGCTGCGACAATGGGATTTGTGCCATTTTGCAGTTGGTATAGGATTACGGGAGTCAGCGACAGCACCAGGAAGAAACACACAAAGCCTATATTGGCCGCGCTGCGAAGCAGCGGCTTCCATTTTCGGTCCCGCAGCGCTTTCATCACGCCGGTGACCGCCAAGAAAAAACAGGTGAAAAAGGCGTAGTATGCAATGCCGTTGTTGGCGATTAGCAGCGCAAAAACAATCGCGTAAATATTCCGCCGGTAATGCCAAAAACCCTTGCATCTCAAAAATTGATCATCGGTATAAAGCCAGATGCACAGCAGAATACTCAAAGGCACAAACTGGTATGCGGTCAAGGAAAAATGCCCGATTCCCCGGAAAAAGATAGCGGGCAAAAAGGCAAAAGCGACCGAGCAGGGCACCGAAACCAGGCAGCGGAGTTTAAGACTGCGCATGACGAAATAAGAGATCAGCGCGATGGTGGGAAACAGCAGTAAATACTGTACGTTCAAAGCGACGATGGGATTTGTAAAAATTAACCCCAATAATTTTAAAGCCAGATTTTCCGTATAGGTCATGGCGTTGGCCATAAAGTCGTAATGCTCTGCCGTAAAAGGCGCGCCCAACCAGGGGTTTTCCAAATCCCAAAATTGCTGCTGCAACAACTTGGCTTTGGCGTACATTGGAAGACCGTCGTCCCCGGCGTAGGTAAAGGGAACGGCCAAGTCCCCTTCGTACAAATGCAGCAGCAGGAATGCGAACACAAAACAGGCGGATAGGATGACAAGCACGCTGTACACGTCCTGCCTGTGTGTTTTCCAAAATAGTTTCACGGGGTTCCCGCCCTTCCTCGGCTAAAATTTAAGTTTCATCAGATGATCGATATAATCGGGACTGGTTAGCCCGATTTCAAAAAGGCGGTCCACAAAACGCTCAATGCCGCGCTCTTGATAGACGCCCGCGTCTACCTGGGAAAGAAACTCCACATACCGCTTGGCGTTCTGTTCCGGATCGCATTCTTTCTTGGCATAGGCAAGAGCCCCACGGCTTAGCCCTTCCAATTCCCTGCGGTCGTTTGCCAGACGAAGCAGTGTGTTGCAGAGGTCGTCCTCCTCGTTTTCATCGTACCGGATTTTAACCACGGCATTGTCAGGATATTCGGCAAAACTGCCGGTATCGGACACCAGAACCGGTTTGCCCATACCGAACATACGGTGGATACCGCCGGATGATTCCCCTTGGGTGGGATAACGCAGATTCAGACAGATATCGCAAGCGCCGATATATTGGCAAAACGCTTCCTTCGGCGCGTAACCAACCTGTACGACTTCCTGAGCCAAACCGAGCTCCTGAATCATGCCGTCCAGCTTTTCTCCCTCGTTTTGGCCTACCAGGTAATAGCGGAACGGAAGGCGGTACTGCTGTTTAAAGCGGGCCAATGCCCGCAGAATCTGCGGAATCCGCTTGTATTGGTTCAAATACCCGAAAGAACCCAGCACCAAAAGCGAGGTATCGATACGCAGCGCCTGGCGGCAGCGGGCCTGAAAGGCCGCGGGTTTGTCCACGATGCGGTCGGCGGGCAGCGGAATGACAGCCACGGGCACTTCGGGACGCACTCCCTTGACCATCTGCTTGGCAAAATCGGAGTGAACGATTATCGCATCGGCCCGGTCGATCAGCCGTTTGTTCAGCGTAAACTCCAGCCCCCGGTCTTCCCACGGCGCCGGAACAAGGCCCTGGCAGTAGTCCCTGGCCAATTGTTCGCCCTGCTCGCCGTGGCAATCCTTCATCAGCGCAATGTAAGCGTCTTGTTTGCCGGCGTCAAGCGTATCCTGTGCCATATAGCGGTGCAGGGAGATATCGTGCAGTTCCAATACGCCGCCGTGCTCCATAAAACTGTCTACAATGGGCTTATGGGCACGGTGCTGGTTGCCAACTTGATAAACGGCCAGCTCGAAGTCGTTTTCCAGCCGCTGCAGACGGTAAAAAGAGATGGGAGCCACGTCAAAATGATCCCGAATGGCAGCATTGGAGGGCTTTCCGTCGGTATAAATCACAATTGCCATATGCTCCGCCAAATAGGGGAGCATTTCCTCTGCAAAATCCGAAATACCGGATTTTTGAGGATTGAGGGGAGTAAAATAAGCGACATTCATGCGCGTTATTCCTTTCAGGCCTTACAAGGTTTGGGTAAGGAGATCCACCACGTGGTCCCAGTTGAAATCTTTTACGAGATCGTAGCCGTTTTCGCCCATCTGTTTGCACAGCTGCTTGCTGCGGTAAAGCCGGTTGACTGCCCTGGCGATCGATTTGGGATTGGTGTCGCAAACCAATCCGGTTTCCCCGTCGCGGACAAACTCCAGCACGCCGCCGGAATCCGTACAGGTGACCACCGGGCGTTTGGACAAAAACGCCTCCAGGGTAATATAGCCGTAGTCCTCGTCAATGGGGGCAAAGAAGACGGCGAAGGCATTGGCGTAAAGCCGCAACAAGTCTTCGTCCGGGGTAAACCCCAAAAAGTCTACCCGGTCGGCCACTTTACACGCGGCAGCCAAATCTTTCAAACGCTCCATCTCCTGGCCGCGCCCGGCGATTTTGACCCGCAGGTGCGGGCTGCAGGACGGTAACGCCCGGATAAGCAGCTCATTGCGTTTGATGGGATCCAAACGCCCTACAGAAAGAATATAATCGCCGTATTCGGCGCTTTGGTAACGGCCCGCCAGGGAAGGCGGATGATACAGCGCTTCGGCGCTTAGATGATTGTATGTTTGCAGCCGGTCGGCCACATTGCGCGAAATGGCATACCGGTGGGAAAACGTCGCGATGGCCTGGCTGTCGGCCTGACGGAAGATATCGCGGTACTGTTCTCCGTTGTCGTGATACTTAAGGCCGCCGTAAACCTTATTGTCGTAAAGGTCATAAGCGACACGGTGCTGGTGCATCAGCCAAAGCATTTTATTTTTGTGCTCGATCAAATAAGTGGGGAATTTGGTGGCGATAACCAGATCGATCTTTTTTCCATTGGATTCGCTCAAATCCAACAGCCGCCATGCGTAAGTGCTTTCTACCTGGGCGTCAAGGGGGAAGCAATTGAACGGAAGCTGTACGAGTTCCGTATCGAATCCCCTGCGGATGAGCTGCTGGGTCAGGGTGCCGACCATCAGTTCCGCGCCGCCGCGAACGAAGGGCATCTGCACCGAAAGCACACAGATTCTTTTTTTGTCCATATTTTCGTTTCCTTTCGCTCAGAACGGTTGGAAAGGGATTGCCGGGGCTGTGGTAAATACGCTTCACAGCGTGGCGGTCAGCCGGTCGATTACATGGTCCCAGCTGATATCCTTAACAACGGAAAAGCCCGCCTGCCCAAACTGTTTTCCTTTTTCCTTGTCGTCGAAAAGAGCTTGAACCGCTTGTGCAACCATCTCGGGCTGAACCTCGCAGACATAGCCGCTTTTGCCGTCCTGCACAAACTCCAGCACACCGCCGGAGTCCACACAGGTGACGACCGGCTTGCCGGACAAAAACGCTTCCAGCGTAATATAACCGTAGTCTTCGTCCACCGGGGCGAAAAAGACAGCAAAAGCGCCGGCGTACAAACGAATCAAATCTTCATCCGGCACAAATCCCAAAAAGTCCACCCGGTCTTCAAGCCCCAGCTTTTTCGCGAGCTTTTGCAAGGGTTCCATCTCCGCGCCGCGCCCGGCGATTTTGGCGCGAACGTTTTTGCCACAATGGGAAAGGGCCTGCAAAAGCAGGCTGTTGCGTTTGAGCGGGTCGAGCCTGCCAACCGACAGAATGTAGTCGCCAAAATCCCCGCTTTGGTACCGCCCTGCTAGAGCGGGAGGGTGATACAGCGGTTCGGAGGAAATGTTGTTGTATTCCTTTAATCTGCCCGCCACATTTTTGGAATTGGCGTACAGCAGCTTGGCCTCCTTTAGGGCCGCTTGGTCGTACCGCATCACCGTCCGGCGGATTTCCTCCCCGTCCGGATCGCGGCTGAGGCCACTGGGCGTATCGTATAAATCATACGCTTGGCGGTATTGGTGGATAAGCCAAACAACCTTGTTGGGGTGTACCGCGCCGTAGGAGGGGAACTTGGTGCCGATGACCAAATCCACCTTTTCGCTGCTGGCGGCGGAAAGGTCGGTCATCCGCCATAAAAGCATGTTGTCGTATAGGGTGTGCTTTGGATACCATTTATATGGAATTTGAAGCAATTCCGCTTCGAACCCACGGCTTTTCAGCTGAGCGGTCAGCGCGCGGACATGGAGCTCCGCTCCTCCGGTTTCAAATGGAACATTGGCGTGCAGGACTAAAATCTTTTTTTTACTCATGGATTTTCCTCCGCGGCAGAATCCGCTGCCTGCAGCCGGTGCAAGGCCTCCTGCAATTCATGAATTTGTTTTTGCTGCATGGTCATCGTTTCCTGCATAGCCTGGGCGGCAGCCAGCACCTTCCGATTAAACCGGGTCTGACGGTCGAGTATTGGTAAAATATACCATCCCAAAAAGATTTTGATCAGTTTGCGGATTGCTTTTTTTAAGAAGATTACCGCGCCGCGGAAATACCGTTTGTGCGCCTGCAGCGGGAAGTAGACGTCCAGCCCGGCGCTTTCCTTGGCCCCGCGCAGCTGTTTGTCTATGATAAAAAATAACTCCACCGTTTCCGGCGGAAATGCGGAATAGGAGGCGCCATCCCATTCGGTCTGCTGGGATTCGCCGGTATATTGCTCGGAAAATTTGCGGGTTTCCATTTTTCGGCGGATTTCCTTTTCCGGATCGAACATGTCTGCAACCCCCGTGATGATTTAATGTTATTGTTTGTCGTTGCCAAAGAAATAATCGTATCTGTTCCAAACCGCAACTTCTTTATTATCGCCTTCTCTTTCAACAGAAAAACCGGCCGTCATTTGAACGTCAAACCGTCGATCCTTTTCCTATTGTAAGAGGGTCTTTGCTATAAAAACCAAGCGATTATGCGCTTGGTGTTTTCTGGATTTTTCCATACGTTAACAAAATACTGTTTTTCATTATACCGTTTTTTCTGTTTTTTGCAAGACGGGGGCCTTTCCTAAAACAGCGAAAGCCGGAGGGCCTCCTCCGGCTTTTCGTTGTCTTGCGGTTTACGGGTCGGTGGCCCGCACCCAAGCGTATACTTTTTGTTCCGCCGGAGCAAGCAGTGCCGGAACGGTCAGCAGCAGTGAAAGGAACATTCCTGTTTGAATCCACAGGCTGGTCACGTCGGTAAAGCCGTGAATCAACACGGCCGCCAGCTGCCCGAACAGCAGGGCGCATAGCTCCCGGTCCTTGCCGGCGCGCACAGCGGGCGCCACCGGCTGCATCATGCGGCCCAGGAACACCAGCAGCAGGCCGGTGCCGATCAGCCCCAAATCCAACAATGGGTTTAAATACAGGCTGTGGGCGTGATAGGTCATAAACGCTCCATATTGGCCGTAGATACTATAATACCCCATGACCCCATGGCCCCAGAAAGGGCTGTCCTGAATGGCGAGGATGGCAGTGCGCCAAATTTCGGCGCGGGCTTCCACCGTCTGTTCCAAAAACGAACTGCGGGGGAAGATTTGCGGCAGCGAGACCATGGCTACCAGGCACAGCACCATAAAGCCGCACATCATGCAGAAGCCGTTCTTGCGGCCCTGCAGCAGCAGCATGATGGTTACGCCGCCCATCAGGGCCACTAGGGCGGACATGCTGTCGCTGAGCACCTGCCCCACAAGGTTGCAGGCAATCACCGCCAGGTAAAAGCCGGGGCGCTTTGCGCCGTTAAGCAGACGGTAAACGCAGCAAAGAATGACCATGACGATCATGTCGCCATAATAATTGGCGTTAAAAAAGACCGAAACCGACCGGTTGGGGTCGTTCTGCAGCTGGTGCATAACATACTGCAGCGCCGCTACCACCAGGCAGACCAAACTCATCAGGCAGGATAAGTCCAGAATGTGCTCCAGCAGCCGGCGGGTCATGATCATACGAGCGAACAGGAAAAAAAGAAAAATAGCGCAAAACCCGATACCGGCCGCTACGCCGGTCCAGTACCCACGGGTTGCGGGGATGACCAGCGCGATGGCGAATACGCAAAGCAACGGTTTGAACCCCTTGGTTGCAAACAAGCGGGCGCGGTATTCCTCGTGGCTGAGCAAGTATACCACGCATATCGCGGCCATGATACCGGTTATGATATAAGGAAGAAAAATGGAGACGGCCGCCAGCGACAGCAGGCGCTGTTCTTTTGTCAACGTCCGGTCATTCCGTTTGATTTCGGTCAAAATCGAACTGCGAAATATGCTATCATCCCCTTTTTGATTCAAAGTTTTCGTTGCCAGCAAAGTTTAGCACGATTTGGCCTGCCATTCAATCGCTGTGACACAATTGTAATGGAATGTTCATCGAATTGTCATATTCCGCACAAAAACCGTTGTTATATCTAGTTTGTTTTAGTGGGTTTTAGTGGGTTTGCACAGGACGAAAATTTTCAATCCGTGTTTTTGTGCATTTAGTCTTCCCGTTTGCTTGACAAAAAACGCAAAAAAAGTCCGCCCTCATCCAGAGAGCGGACGAATTCACTCTTTGTTTTTTACGTTGTAACTGTTATAATAGACAGGAAACGATATTACAGCAGCGCTTCCGCCCGCTGAATCAGGTTGAACAGCGATTGTTGGAAGTAGGGATAGGATTCCTTGATGGTTTCGGGCGTCATGGCGAGGGAATCGGCGTTGTCCAGCCCATCCACCCCCTCGGCGTCTTCCCCGGCGGCGGCGCACCCGGCTTTGGCCAGGGCCAGCTGCATGGCGGCGCCCGCTTGGCCGTCGGCCAGCATGGGATGGGCGCGGAAAATACCCAACGGGTTTTTGGAATTGGCGCCGTACAGCACACGGAACGCCCGGTAGACCGCAATCATTAAATAAGCCGAAAGCTCGTTTGTCAGCTGTTTGCTGTTGCTGCGCTGCAACAGGTCGAACACCACCTGCAGGGAATTGACGATGAGTTTTTTGTTTAAAGTGGCCACCACGCTTCCGCGGTAGACCTTGTCGGTGTTTTTTGCGTCCGCGTCGGGCAAATCTTCCACTGTCAGCATAGCGCCGGTCCGGTCAGGGGTGCGGCCCAGCAGGTAATCGCAGGATACGCCGTAATAATCGGCGGCGCGTACCACAAAGTCCAGCCCGCATTCGCGGACCCCCTTTTCGTAATGGGACAGCAGCGCCTGGGAAACGTGCAAGTCCGCCGCCACCTTCTTTTGACTGAACCCGCGTTCTTTCCGCAGCAAGGTGATGATTCGGGGAAAAAAGTCGTTCATCGCCAAACCTCCGTGCCGAAGTCTGTAGAAAACTGTCTACACGATGTAAATTATATAACAGCGTAAACCGATTGTAAAGCCATAAATGTGCAGAAGTAAAGGATTTCCACCGAGCAAAGGATGAATATTATGAAAACTTACCAAATTCATTTGATCCGCCACGGAATGACCGATGGCAACCGGCAGGGCCGTTACATTGGCCGTACCGATCTGTCCCTGGCGGCCGAGGGGATGGAAGAACTGCGTGAGCTGCGCCGAAAATACGGATATCCCCAGGCCGAACTGTATTATACCAGCCCGATGCTGCGCTGTATTCAGACCATGAACCTGCTGTACCCCGGCGCCGACTGCTTCGAGGTGCCCGGCCTTCGGGAGGTGGACTTCGGCGCCTGGGAGGGCAAAACGGCGCAGGAACTATCCGGCGACCCGCGGTTTGCCCAGTGGCTGGAACAGGGCGGCGGTGCCGCGCCGCCGGAAGGGGA
>CABQAC010000021.1 GCA_902462035.1 uncultured Eubacteriales bacterium | reverse complement strand
GATCTCATCGACGAGGCGGCTTCCCGCGTGCGGCTGCACGCTTTTACCGCGCCGCCGGATTTGCAGGAGCAGGAGAAAAAGCTGAAAGAATTGGAGCAGGAGAAAGCAGCCGCGGTCAATGCGCAGGAATTTGAGCGGGCTGCCGGGCTGCGGGACAAGGAAAAGCAGCTGCGGGAAGAACTGGAGGAACAGAAACGGCTTTGGGAGGAAAAGAGCGCCCATTCGTCCGGCAGCGTGGGGCCTCAGGATATCGCCCAAATTGTGTCAAGCTGGACCGGAATCCCCGTGGTGCAGCTTACCGAGGAAGAAAGCGAACGGCTGCTGAAAATGGAAGATATTCTCCATAAGCGTCTGGTGGGCCAGGACGACGCGGTCAGCGCGGTGGCCAGGGCGATCCGCCGGGGCAGGGTGGGGTTGAAGGACCCCAAACGGCCCATTGGTTCCTTTATTTTCCTGGGGCCGACCGGCGTGGGAAAAACCGAACTGTGCAAGGCGCTGGCCGAAGCGATGTTCGGCGACGAAAACGCGATGATTCGGATGGATATGTCTGAATTTATGGAGAAGCACACCGTCTCTAAGCTGGTGGGCTCGCCTCCCGGCTACGTCGGGTACGACGAGGGCGGCCAGCTGACCGAGCGGGTGCGGCGCAAACCTTACTCGGTGGTGCTGTTCGACGAAATCGAAAAGGCCCACCCCGATGTGTTCAACATGCTGCTGCAAATTTTGGATGACGGCCGGCTGACCGATTCCCAGGGCCGCAAGGTGGACTTTAAAAACACCATCATTATCATGACTTCCAACGTGGGCGCGCGGCTGATTACCGATAAAAAGCAGAATCTCGGCTTCCAGACCGGCGCGGATACGGGTGAAGATTATCAAAAAATTACCGACTTGGTGATGGGCGAACTGAAGAATACCTTTCGCCCCGAGTTCCTCAACCGCGTGGACGACATCATTGTGTTCCACCAGCTGACCGAGGAAAACATTCGGGAAATCGCGGTGCGGATGCTGGATGGCCTGAAAAAACGGCTGGCGGCGCTGAACATCACCCTTTCTTTTACCGACAGCGCGGTGGCCGAAATTGCCAAGCAGGGCTTTGACGCGGTATATGGCGCGCGGCCCCTTCGCCGTGCCATTCAGTCGAAGATTGAAGATAAACTCTCCGAGCAGATGCTCGAAGGGAATATCACCACCGAACACCCCATGGTGTGCGATTACGAGGCAGGAACGCAGGAATAAAAGGTTTCAAAATAAAGAGGGAGGACGGTTTAACCGTCCTCCCTTTTTGAGATGCGGATGATATCAATCGTCATCCTCCGGTTCCCACTCCAGGATTTCGCCGGTGACTGCATGGATTTCGAACGACACTTCGATGCGGCCTTTCGCAATTTTACCTTCGTATGCCGGGGGCGTGTCGTCTTTGTCTAGTTCCATACGGGTTATTTGCCCGCCCGGCAGATTTGCCAGAACGATTTCCTTTGCTTTTTCCGTGGACAAGTACGTAATAGGCGCGGTACCAGAAGCGCTGGCCGGCGGGTCGAACGCCGTTTCCGCCTTCCATTTTAATATTTCGCCGGTGACCGCGTGGATTTTAAACTCGTATTCCATGTTATCCTTCCGCAGTTCCCCTTCGTATACCGGAACGCTGTCGTCATCGTCCCATTCAAATTCAAGCTCCCGGACCTGGGCGCCGGGCACTTTGGCCAGCGCGATTTGTCTGGCTTTTTCCAGCCCGATGTAACCGTTTCCCTCCTGGGACGACGCGGAGCCGCCCGAAGAATCTTTCTCCGGTTCGCTTTCCCAGCCGACAATCTCGCCCGTGGCGGCATCCACTTCGGCCTCGTATTTTGTGCCGCCCAGGCGCATTTCCACGTCATATATCATACGGCCGTCTTCCATGTCCATCTCTATGCTGGTAATCTGGGCGCCGGGGACTCTGGCCAGCGCTTTTTGCCGGGCCTGTTCCTCGCCGATATATTTTTTGTCGCTGACTGCGCCGTGGTTAGACTCCAGCTTACCGTCTAGGGTATCTTTTCCTTCAGCCAAAAGCGCCAAATCGGTAATGGAGCAGTTTGCCAGCGTTTCTTCCGTCCACGAGGGGTTGGCCGCCGTCAGGGCGCGTATCCATTCCGCTTTTCCCAGCGAGACGTTATACTGCGAAGCGATGCGCTGCGCTTCCTCATTATCCCGCACCGATTGGCTGAATACCGCGCCGTCAATGGATTCCTGCCGCAGGCTTTGGTCTACGCCCGCTAGTAAGGTGTGGCGCAGCGCATCGTCGGCGCCGCTGACCGACAGCAGCACGGCGTTGTTTTGCTCGCCCAAATAGCCGTTGCGCACCATAGCGCCAATGACCGCGTTCACCGCGACGGTCACATCGCTCCCCTTCAAATCCATCTCTTGCAGTATTTGCGCGGCTTCGGTATTGCGGGCCTGGGTTTTTACCACCTTGTTGCGCCGGTTGACTTGTAACTCCACACTGGGATTGACGTCGATCCCCACGGTAGAAGCCACGGCCAGATAATTGCGGTAACCCCAAAAGCCGCCCACGGCCAAAAGCAGCAGAACGGCGGCTGCCGCAGTAAGGATTGCTGTCATGCTGCGCTTTTTTACGGGCTGCGCATATTGCGTTGTCATCTTGTATTCCGCCTTTCGATTTTGGCGGGCGCGAAGGAGTTCTTGCGGATGATCCGGCGTTTGAGCCCGCACGGCGCGGGCCAGCCGTTTTTCCAGTTCCCGGTTTTTCCTGCTCATGTTTACGACCATCCCTTCGTAGAAGGCCAGGATGTTTCGTGCTTGCGTCCCTGTTTGCTGTATTGAAAAAACGGAACATCCAATTGTAGAAAATTCCCTTTCAAACTTCGCCGCCTTCTAAGTATTCCCGAAGTTTGGCGAGTGCCCGGTGGTATTTTGACAGTGCGCCGGACAGCGACATATCCATTAGCCGGGCGATTTCCCGGTGCTTCAAACCGGCCACGGCGTGCAGCATCACCACCTGCCGTTCGGTGCCGCTCAAAATTTCCAGCGCGGCTTCCAGTACCATCCGGTCATCCGCAGAATGGGCGGGGGCCGGCTCCGCCGTTTCCGGCGGTTCTTCCACCGCGACCACCCGGCTTTGTTTTCGAAAGGCCGCCAGCGCCGTGTTTTTGGCGATGGTCATTATCCACCCCATGGGGCTGCCGTGGGGCTGGTACCGGGCGGCGTTTTGATCAATCGCAAGAAAAACCTCCTGCAACGCATCCTCCGCGTCCTGCTTGTTTTTTAAAATGGAAAGGACAAAACCGTATACCGCCGCCCGGGTCTCCTCGTAAAGCTGGGCCAATGCGTCGCAGTCGCCCTCCCCAACCCGGCGGATCAGTTCTTGTAAAAACTGCCGGGTAGGCGGCGTGTTTTCCAATGCCGACGTCAAACATAAGAAAAACATGATGTTGTCCCTTTCACTCATATAATGAAGGTGCGGGGGGATTTATTGCAGGAATATGAAAAAATTTTTACCGGTCCAATTCATAGCCGGTTTTTTCTCGGTCCACCTCGACGCTGCAAAACTTGGGATGGTCTGGGTCGTAATAGACGGGCACATAATCGCCGGGCTGTAAGTTTGGCGGCAGTTCCCATAGGTTTTCGCTGCGAAAGGTCAGCGCCTGCCCGTTTGTTCCCTGATAGGTGCAAAAAACACGGAAGGGATGGCGGTTGTTTACAGCAAACGACGTGTTCTGGGTAATTTCCGTCACCTGAGCTAATACGCGCCTCCCATCTTCCCGCAGCCGCCCGCGCCGCGCTTGCCGGCGGCTGCGGGCTAGCAGAAAAACAAGCCCAAACAGGAAGAAGAATAACCCGATCCCGCCGAAAATTGTGGGGAATAAGTACTCTTTGACCCGCGCGCCGTACGGATCGCCGGGCTGCAGGTAGACCGTGATGCGGTCCCCTTGGCGCATGCTGGACTGATAATAGGAAAGAGGGGTCGAATAGGTTTTTCCATCCACCGTGTAGGTTGCTACCGCGCGGGTTTCGTCATCCGGCCGGGTAAAACCGGTGATGACCGCGTCCACCGGCTGAGCGGACTGGTAAAACCGGTAAGAGCCCCAGGCAAAGCAGGCGGCAACAACAATAAAAATCGCGCCCAGCAGCATTTGGATGGAAAAGACCAATCGTTCGGGAGATTTGCGCAGCAGACGGCTCATCTTTGAGAACACCCCTTTCCATTTGACGACTGTTTGCGCAGCTGCTCCAGCGACGCTCTGGCGTTTTCCCGCACCGCAGCCAGGTATTCCATCCGCAGGCAGTGCTGCTCCGCCAGTTCTTCTTCGGTCAAACCGGTATCTTTCTTCTTTTTTGCTAATTCATTGATTCGAGCTATTTTTTCCTGATTCATGGACGCTGCCATCCTTTCGTGGATTCTGTTGAATGTACCGTCGATGCTGTTTGCATCGACGCCGCAAGGGTGTCTTTTCATCATTATATCATGGTTTGCAGGGGGTGGAAAGCGGCGCGGATTACAACGGAAAAAACAGCGTAAATTGTGCTAAAATAATCGGAAAATACGAAAAAAATTTAGCGGATATAGGGATTTCGGCGATTGAACATTCTTCGCGGATGTGGTATCATGGCAATGTCTCAGTTGCCAAAATTTGATGAGGAGGATTATCGCGCATTTTGCGCGGCCGTAGTTGATCTGCGGCGACACCCGGGGCGGATCATAATCCGCCGTGTATGAGCGCGGCCTCCGTTTTTCCCTGCGGCGGAGAAATGGAAGAGGTATGAAAACATCAACCACACAAAAGAAAAACCGAATGGCGACGATCATGCGGTTTCTAAAGGGCTCCAAGCGGTTTTTTGTGCTGGCGCTTCTTTTTTCAGTTTTGAACACCGTGTTTTCGTCCATTACACCCCAAATTGTTAAAATTACAGTGGACTCGGTAATCGGGGACCACGCCTTTCAGCTTCCCGCCCCGCTGGTGCAGCTGCTGGACCAGTTCGGCGGGCGCGACTATCTTCGGGCTAATTTGTATTGGATCGCGGCGCTCGTTTTGCTGATCGCGGTCTTTTCCGGTCTGAGCAACTATTTTTGCCGGGTCGGCATTGCCAAGGGCTCCGAAACTTTCGTGGAGCGGCTGCGCAACAACCTGTACGCGCATATTCAGCGGCTGCCGTTCCATTGGCATGTCCGCCATCAGACCGGCGACATCATTCAGCGGTGTACGTCGGACGTGGACGTGGTGCGCAATTTTGTGGCCGGCCAGCTGCTGGAAGTGTTTCGTACGGTCTTTTTGATCGTGTTTGCCATGTCCATTATGTTTTCCATGAACGTCAGGATTTCCCTGGTCGCCTTATGTTTTATTCCGGTTGTCATCTTGTATTCCGCCATTTTTTATTCGAAGATCGCCAAAAAATTTATTGTGGCGGACGAGGCGGAGGGCGCGCTTTCCGCGACGGTGCAGGAAAACCTGACCGGCGTTCGGGTCGTTCGGGCTTTCGGGCGGGAAAAATTCGAGATCGACCGATTTGACCAGCGCAACGAACGGTTTTCCAGCATGTGGATCAAGCTGGGGAACTTGCTGTCCTACTACTGGGGGATCGGCGACCTGATCACCGGTTTTCAGGTGATGGCGGTCATCGTGTTCGGCGTGATAGAGGCCTTGAACGGCAATCTGACGACCGGCGAGTTTTTGGCGATTGTGTCTTACAACGCCACGCTGGTTTGGCCGGTGCGTAATTTGGGCCGTATCCTGTCCGAAATGAGCAAGGCGGGCGTTTCCATCGACCGTTTGACCTATATTCTGGATGCCGAGGAGGAACAGGACAGCCCCGGCGCTACCGAAGCGCCGATGAACGGGGACATTGCGTTTCACAACATCAACTTCAGCTACGAAGGCTTAAAGCCTATCCTGAAGAATATCGATTTTACCATCAAAGCCGGTTCGACCTTTGCCATTCTGGGCGGCACCGGATCGGGCAAATCTACCCTGATGCACCTGCTCAACCGATTGTACGATCTGCCGCCGGAATGCGGAAAGATTACCATCGGCGGGGTGGATATCGCGGACATGAAACGGGAATGGGTGCGGCGCAACATTGGCATGGTGCTGCAGGAGCCGTTTTTATACTCCCGCACCATAGAAGAAAACATCGCCATTACACGGCCGGGCTGCGGCCTGGACGCGATCCGCGGCGCGGCGCAGATTGCCTGCGTCGACGACGCTATCGCCGACTTTACCAACGGTTACCAGACTGTGGTGGGGGAGCGGGGCGTGACGCTGTCCGGCGGACAAAAGCAGCGGGTCGCCATCGCGCGGATGCTGCTGCAGCAGGCGCCGATTATGGTATTCGACGATTCTCTTTCCGCTGTGGACGCGGATACGGATTCGAAAATCCGCAACGCCCTGCGGGAAAACTTGGGCAGATCCACTGTGATTTTGATTTCACACCGGATTACAACCCTGATGCAGGCGGATCAAATTTTAGTGCTGGACAACGGGGAAATCGCCGAAATGGGTACTCACGACCAGCTGATCCACCGCGATGGTATTTACAAAAGTATCTACGATATCCAGATGGCGCAGGACGACCGCCTGCTGGCAGAACAGCGGCTGTAGCCCGCCCGCGCCTGCCAACGCCGTGAGCCGGCAGGCGCAGCTTTTTCGCAATTACTGCACGGAGAAACGGAGGTCCCTATGACTTCATTGGAAGAACAGGATCAGAAGAAGAATTTTAGTTTGCAAACCTGGAAGCGGCTGGCGTCTTTTATGGCGCCGTACCGCAAAAACATGACGGTGGTTATCGCAACCATGATTTTTACGGCGCTGCTGGATATCGTCATTCCCTTGTTCCAGCGGTACGCGATTGATCATTTTATTGAAGCGGGCACCAAAACCAACATGCTGCCCTACATATTGGTCTACGGCGGGGTGATCGTCATCCAGACGCTGTCGGTTGTGGTCTTTTCCCGCAACGCTATGATTGTGGAAATGAAACTGGGGCGGGACTTGAAGCGGGCCAGCTTCGTACATCTGCAGGAACTTTCCTTTTCCTATTACAACCAAAATTCGGTCGGCTATGTGCTGGCCCGGGTGATGAGCGACACCAACCGCATTGCCTCTACGGTGGCGTGGGGTTTGGTGGACCTGCTGTGGGCCCTGACCTATGTCATCGGCGTTTTTATCGCCATGTTTTTCCTCAATGTGCGGCTTGCGCTGCTGGTGGTGATCGTGGTACCCATTATCGCGGCGCTCACGGTGTTTTTTCAAAAGCGTCTGCTTCGCTGGAACCGAAAGATCCGCAGGATCAATTCCGAAATTTCCAGCGGATACAACGAGGGGATCGTCGGGGCCAAGACCTCGAAGACATTGGTGATCGAAGATCAGAGCCACGGGGAGTTCAAGCAGGTCACCGGCAAGATGCGCAAAGCGTCGGTTCAAAACGCCAAGCTGGGCAGCCTGTTTATTTCTATCGTGATATTCTTCAGCTCGCTGGGCATCGCGCTGGTACTGACCGAGGGCGGCAAATATGTCATCGGCGGGCTGATGATGCTGGGTACGCTGTCGGCCTTTACCTCCTACGCGGTGGGAATTTTTGAACCTATCCAGCAAATTGCCCGGGTGTTTGCCGACGTCATTTCGGCACAGGCCAACATCGAACGGGTCGCGGCGCTGCTCGACCACCAACCCGACATTGTGGATACCCCCGAAGTACAGGAAAAATACGGGGACATGGTCCACGCGAAGCGGGAAAATTGGGAATCTATCCGCGGTGATATCGAGTTTCGGGACGTTTCGTTCCGTTATCCGGACGGCGAGGAATACATTCTGGAGCATTTCAACCTGACCATCCCAGCGGGGACTACCGTTGCCATCGTGGGAGAGACAGGCGCCGGAAAGTCCACCCTGGTTAATCTGGCATGCCGTTTTTTTGAACCGACGGAAGGACAAATCCTGATCGACGGACGGGATTACCGGGAACGCTCCCAGCTGTGGCTGCACAGCAACATCGGTTATGTGCTGCAAAACCCGCATCTGTTTTCCGGCAGCGTAAGGGAAAATATCCGGTATGGCCGGCTGGATGCCACCGACGCGGAAATCGAGGCGGCGGCGAAAAGCGTTTCGGCCGACACGGTGGTCGACAAGCTGGAAAACGGGTACGACAGCGATGTGGGCGAGGGGGGAGACCGTCTGTCCACCGGCGAAAAGCAATTGATCTCTTTTGCCAGGGCGGTACTGGCCGATCCCCGGATTTTTGTTTTGGATGAAGCGACTTCTTCCATCGATACCCGGACGGAAAAACTGATTCAGGACGCCATATCCCACCTGCTGAAGGACCGGACCTCCTTCTTGATCGCCCACCGGCTTTCCACCATCCGCCAAGCGGACTTAATTTTGGTGGTGCGGGACGGCAAGATTGTTGAACAGGGTAAGCACCACGAGCTGCTGGCGCAAAACGGGTACTACCATACCCTTTACAGCAAACAGTTCGAGGAAGAGGCCGCCATGCGGGTGCTCAAGACGGAAGAATAAGCGAAGGGGAGCCCAGGTTAATCTGGGCTCTCTTTTTATTTATTATTTGCACAGCCTTTCTGTCTGTGCTGCCTTTCTGGTTGAAGGCGCCTGAAGAACAGAATAAACACAGTGATGCAAGGATGGGTTCGTCGCCCGCAAATATTGCGGGTTTCCGGTTTTGGATTTGCGGCAAGACGCTGCGATTTGACACGTCCTTTATCCTTATATCTGGCCCCGGGCAGCGCGCACAGGACCGTGCCGGTTAAAATGTGCTTCTTGACAAAGCCAGTTTTTTATCGTACACTTGCTTTAGCGATTAAACACTTTTAATCGCTAAAGCAAACGAGGCTTCGGATTATATTGCAAGGAGAAAAGGGGTATTCCAATGATTATTGTGATGACGCCGGCCGCGACCCGGGAGCAGGTCAGCGCGGTGACCGAGATGGTGGAAATCAATGGCCTGAAAGCGCATTTGTCCCAAGGGGCACAGGCGACCATCATCGGCGTGGTGGGGGATAAAAGCAGGCTGCAAAAAGAAAATATCGAACTGATGCCCGGCGTGGAAAAGCTGGTTCCGGTAGTGGAAAGCTATAAGCTGGCCAGCAGGTCGTTTCATCCGGAGGACACTGTGGTTACGGTGGGCGGCGTTTCCATCGGCGGGGCAAACCTTGCCATGATGGCCGGTCCCTGCGCGGTGGAAAGCAAGGAACAGATTACCACCGCGGCCCAAGCCGTGGCAGCTTCCGGCGCCCAGTTCCTGCGCGGCGGCGCCTTTAAGCCCAGAACCTCTCCTTATGCCTTCCAGGGGATGGAACAGGAGGGTTACCGCCTGTTGCGCAAAGCAGCCGACCAGGCGGGACTGCGGGTGGTGAGCGAAATCATCAGCGAAGCAGATTTGGATGTGGCCTGCCGTTGCTGCGATATCTTACAGGTAGGGGCGCGCAATATGCAGAATTTCCGTTTGCTTAAGGCGTTGGGCCGCAGCGGCAAGCCAATTTTGCTCAAGCGCGGCAGTGCCGCTACCATTGCGGAATGGCTGGACGCGGCGGAATATATTTTAAGCGAAGGAAACCCCCAGGTAATTCTTTGCGAGCGGGGCATCCGTACTTTCGAAACGGCGACCCGAAACACCTTGGATTTATCTGCCGTAGCAGTGGCTAAGGAAAAAAGCCATCTGCCCGTCATTGTCGATCCTTCCCACGCGGCGGGAAAAAACCGTTATGTGGAATCGTTGTCGCTGGCCGCAATCGCGGCGGGCGCCGACGGGCTGATTGTAGAGGTACACCCCAATCCGCGCACCGCGGTATCCGACGCGGCGCAGCAGCTGACTTTCGACCAGTTTGACGCGCTGTGCCAAAAGTGCGCCAAGGTTGCCAATGCGGTCGGCAGACGCCTGTAGGCGGAAATAAAAAATAGTATTTGAATTTGAGCTGCTAAAGAGCATTAAACTAAGACAACTACATTGAAATGTTTTTGAAGCTTTGGTGATCAAATAGTGCCTAAACTACTTTTCGCATTTCCATCACCTGTTTTTTCTCATTATACAACAAAAGAAAGGAGACACGAAAAGACGTGTCTCCTTTCTTTATATCACTTTAAGCTAATGCTGGTTCTTTTTATAGCTGCTTTTATTTGATGTTCTTATCGTAGATGGTTTTCATTGTGGACGCTTCTTTTGAGACAAACAGCGCCACAAAAAGGTCGTTATGCTGTACCGAAGATTTGTTCAGAACTTCCACTGCCGCGGGATCGTAATTGGTGCTTTGATCCAGCAGCGACTGCAGACGGGCGTCCAGCAGCTTTTTGATGGCGCCGGCTTTGTCCGCGTCCTTGGCTTCCACCAGGATGATTTCGTCCACCTTGCCCGCGCCGAAATCTTTTGTTTGCTTATAAACACCCTGTTTTATGTCTTCTGTCTTAATCCCGTATTGTTCGTAAAGCGCGTCCTCGCTGATGTCGATCATTTCCGGCAGGGTCACTTCCGCCGCAATTTTATCGTAAACATCATTGAGCTTCACGTCTTTCTGCGATCCATTGGAGCAGGCGCTGGCGCCCAAAACCAACAATACCGCCATGGCAAAAGTTGCAATCTTCTTCATCTTTCTACTCCGTTCTCCGCCCGGTGTTTGTCCGGCTCCCATCCCCCCGGCGGCCAGGAAGGGTATAAATCTCTTTTAGTATGGAACAAAATTGATCCGATCATGCGCCAACCTGCCTGCGCAGCGATTCGATGATAGCGGCGTACCCTTTATCGTTGGGATGGAACCCATCACCCGAAGCCCAGTCGGCGGGCAGGTAGCCTTCGGCATCCCGGACCGCAGTGTTGACATCGATATAGCGATATCCGTTTTGGGCACAAAATGCTTTTAACTGTTTGTTGTAATCGTCGATTCCCTTGGGGTTCAGCCGGCCCTTATGCGTGGTGGCATAAGTTTTGGTGACCGGCGTGGTGGACATCAAATAGATGGTCAACTGTGGATTTTTTGTGGTAATCCGGTCAAGATATTGTTTGTAGGCCGCCAAATAAGTAGGAATGTCCTTATACATGTTCAAATCGTTGGTGCCGAACATGATAAAGGCCTTATTAACCGGCCGTTCCTGATTTCTGGCGTAAATGAAATCATGCGTTTGCATCCGAACCCCATTGAGTAAATGATGGGGCAAAAGATTTCCCTTTCCATCCGTTGCGGTAACCGGCTGCAAAGCATTGAATACGCTGTACGACCCAACGCCGCCAAACCGCGCTTTTCCCATAAAGCCCGAAGAAGTATTGCGCATGCGCGCGGTATACTGACTCATTTGATTGGTGATGGAATCGCCGATAAAAATCGCGTCGTCAAAAAAGGAAAAAGCAACGGGTTCCCCTTGTAAATCCGGCCGGGACTGCACCGGCGCCGATGTACTGCTGGCGGGCGGGTCAGAACGGCCAGGCCCGCTGGAAACGGGACCGGAGACCGGGGGCACGCTGCTGGGGGAAATGCTGGAGGAAGAATGTACCTGATTGCCAGAGGAGGAAGAAGCGGGATTGTTTTCCCGTTGGTCCTTGTTCCGCAGCAATAAAAAAGAAAGCACCAAAAAGCATACGCATACCAAAATAATCAGCGTAATGGCAAGCGGGGAAGGCCCGCTGCGCCGCTTCCTCCGCCTTGTTTGGGAGGAGTATGCACTGTAGCGCGGATCCCGCTGGGGGCTATGATTCATGAACGTCCAATCCTTTCCATTGGTAAGCTGACAGTCCGTATTTTAAAGCATAATCAGGAAAAAAGCAACAAGATTCGGGCAAAATATCAAAATTCGTAGTTACATAGCTGATATGCCTGGCAGCATCGTTATTTTATACGAAAAGGATGAGTTTATGAACATGATACTTTTTTGTGGCTGCACGGCAGATGAAGAAGCGATTATTCCGGCGCTGTCCCGGTATGCGTCTTTGCTGTGCTTTTCGCCGGAGGAAATCTCCAGCACACTGTCCTCCCAGCAGCAGAACCTGGTCATCGGGCGGTACCGCCATATCCCAAAGCTGGCGGGTGACGCGAAAGGCCTGCTGATACTGGGCGGTGATTTGAGCCAGCAAGAAAAAAATAAAATTCCATCCGGCTTTTTATCCGTTTTTGACGCGGACAACCGCAATGCAGCGGATACGCTGGTTGGAACAGGCGGGGTTGCGGTAAGCTGCGGCGCTTCCGCCCGGGACACGATCAGCTTGGCCAGCCGGAGCGACGGCGCCTGTGTGGCAAGCCTGCAGCGCAGTGTGCGCACGCTCTCCGGCGGGGTGGTGGAGCCGCGTGACGTGACAATCCGGCTGACCCGGGAGTGGAAATTGTTCGAAATCCTATCTTTTTGCGCGGTCATGCTGCTGGGTAACTTGGACCATGACGAGACTTTACTTCTTTGAATTTCTAAAAATTAACACAAATATCGTCGATGGTTCGGCATACAATACTACTGCAAACGCAAAAGTCCCACAAATAAAATAAAAACAAAAAATGAAGGAGAGTATTTCACAATGGCTAGTAATGGTAACAAGATTGTCGTTCCCGAGGCGCGCGACGCGATGAACAAGTTCAAGATGGAAGCTGCGAGCGAAGTTGGCGTGACCCTGAAGCAGGGCTACAACGGCGACCTTACCTCCCGTCAGGCTGGTTCTATCGGCGGCCAGATGGTCAAAAAGATGATCAAGTCTTACGAAGATTCCATGAAATAAGGACCTGATTTTTCAGGTTTCCTGTTCTCCGTCCGGTAACGGACGGAAAAATGGAAAGAAGGGGATTCCGGCATTGGCTGGAATCCCCTTCTTCGTGGGAATCTTGATTAGCTGACGATAAATTCGTGCAGCGCTTTGACGTTGGTGTAATAATTTACGTTGTAAACCTCCAGCCCGCTGACGTAGAAAATACCATGGAAAGGATCTTTCGCGCCCAATCCATTGGGATCGTTCTCAATGGGCAGCATCATTTGGCTGATTTCGTAATTGATGTAATTAGGCGCGCTGGTGGCCATGGTCAAAAGCTCGCTGTTGGTCAAGCTGGTGTTGATCAAAGGAAGCAAGGTGTTGGCAAAGCTGTTGAGCTGGCCAAGGTTCATGTGAACCGCCTTGTTCATCAGGGATTCGATCACCATCCGCTGCCGGCCGGTCCGTTTAAAGTCGGTGTCGATCATACGGATTCGGGAATAACAAAGAGCTTCGTACCCAATCAATGTGTTTTTACCAGGCTGCATTTCGCGGGTTTTAAAATAGCTGTGCAGATATTTGGCTTCCGCCGCGGTCAAGGTCACGTCCACGCCGCCTACCGAATCGATCAGTTTTTCAAAGTTGGTGAAATTAATCACAACATAATCGTCAATTTTAATGCGGAAGTTGTTTTCGACCGTCTGTACCAGGAGCTTGGGGCCGCCCCAGGCGTACGAAGCGTTCAAAGCGAACCATTCCTTGCCAGGAATGTTGACGTACATGGTGCGCATCAGCGAGGATACGTGAATTTTTTTCGTCAGCCGGTTGATGGACACAATCATCATCGAATCGCTGTTTCCGCTGAACGAATTGGGATTGCGGGTATCGATGCCGATGAGCAGGATGTTCTGAATGTTGTCGTTTTGGAGCAGAGGGGTTTGCTGCATCTTTTCGTATTGCTGCTGTGAATCCTTGATTTTCGCAATGGCCTCGTCGATATCGACGCTGATGGCGGATTGGTGGTTGTTGTCGCCCATCTGCCCAATAATATCAGAAATGGTCAGGTTGGGATCTCCGTGAATTTCAGACCGGTCGATTTGATTGAGCAGCGACTGCACATAGGTAAGCCCTGCGCCGCACAAAATAAACAGCAAGGAAAAGAAAAAAACCGTAATCCTGACGGCGATTCGTTTTCCAGAAGATTTTTTTGTTTTAATCTGGTTGGCATTTCGTTTCATCTTGCGCCTCCGTTATAATGGCAAGCGAATTTGTATACATAAAAACAGGAACCATCGGTATTTTACCATCAATGACGATTCGGTTCAATGACAGAATCGTCAAAGAAACGACTCAATATGCTTCAATAACTGGGAAAATATAATACAATATGAACAAAGCATGAAGGAACGATGACCAAAAAATAAGGGATATCCACATTTTAACCACTTTTCGGGCCTTTTACTAGTGCGGCAGCAAGAAAAGCTCGATTGCAAGAGCGGTGTCCATTATGCTATAATAAGTGCGATCAAAAATCGGATTTTTATGGGATAACGAAAAAAGCAAAGGAAAAGAAGATGGAGTATCGTTTGAATTTGGGTGAATGGAACACGGTGTTTGCCGTTCCCTGTACGGTGGTGGACCGCCATATGCGACTGGCCGGAGCGGTCCAGTTAAAAGTTCTGCTCTGGATGCTTCGCCATGCGGGGGACCGCTGCCAAGCCCAAGACATTGCGGGGGCTTTGGGGCTGTCGCCTGCGGATGTGTGCGATGCCATGCAGTACTGGATTGAAACGGGGTTGATCGAGGGGGAAGCGCGAGATCTGACGCCCCAAAAGGCAGCGCAATACAGTCAGGGGAAACCGC
>CABQAC010000020.1 GCA_902462035.1 uncultured Eubacteriales bacterium | reverse complement strand
CCTGCGCAGCAGGTCTGCCGCCGCTACCGGCTCGGGGCGGAAGGAAACGGTGCCCGCGTCCAGCCGGGTGAGCTTGAGCAGGGCGGAAACCAGCCACTGCATCCGTTCCAGCTGGGCGCGCAGGTTGCCGGTGAATTCCTCCCGTTTTTCGGCGGGCAGAGAATCCTCGCACAGCAGGTCGGTCATCACCAGCATGGAGGTCATGGGCGTTTTTAGCTGGTGCGAGATATCCGAAATGGCGCCGGCCAGCGCCAGCTTGTCCCGTTTGAGCTGGCCCGCCTGTTCGGACAAAGCCACCGTCACTTTGTAAAGCTGGCTTTTTAAAACGCTCAGCTCCCCTTCCCGGTTGTTCCGCAAATCCAGGCCGTAATCCCCGGAAAGGATGCGGTCGATGGAACGGCACATCTTTTTGAGCGCGCGGTACCGGTAAAGCTGGGGGAACAGCCCGACCAGCAGCAGAGCGGCCGTGAGTATGTTGGCGCGGCTCCCCCGATGAGCAGCCCCGCCAGCAGCGACCACCGCAGTTCCCGGTTTCGAAACATCCCTTAACAGCACCTTTCCTTCCGCGTTGACCGTTACAGTTGATATCCCGTGCCCCGCACGGTTTTAATCAGCGTGGGGCTTTGGGGGTCGTCCTCCACCTTTTCCCGCAGCCGCTTAATGTAGACCGACAGGGTGTTGTCGTTGACAAAATCCCCGGCCACGTCCCAAATGTCCTCCAGCAGCTGGCTGCGGGTGAGCACCTGCCCTTCGTTGTGAATCAGGGTCAGCAGCAGCCGGTATTCCAGCGCGGTCAAAATTACCTCGGCGCCGTTTTTGTGCACCTTGGCGGTTTGCAGGTTGACCCGCAGGCCGCCCCGCTCGTACAGGTTGCGGGCAGGCCCCGTTTTGCTGTACCGCCGCGCCACGCTTTTGATGCGGGAAATCAGCTCCCGCACACGGAAGGGCTTGGTGATGTAATCGTCCGCGCCCATGTCAAGGCCCATGACCACGTTGACTTCATCGTCGCAGGCGGTTAAAAAGATGACCGGCGTTTCCCGCCCGGGCGCGGCTTTTAACTGGCGGCACAGGTCGTAGCCGCTGCCGTCGGGCAGCGTCAGGTCCAGGATCGCCAAATCGAATTCCCCGTCCCCCAGCGCCCGCCGGGCAGAGGCCGCGTCGTAGCACACCGCGGTTTCGTACCCCTCGGCGGTCAGGGAATATTCCAGCCCGGAGGCAATGGTCCTGTCGTCTTCCACCAATAACAGCTTCATCGGTTGTGATGACCGTCCTTTCTTTTTGACCGGAATGCAGCATTCGGCTTGCAATGGAAATTTACGCCGTACTTGTGGCGCGAAAGAGAAAAACAACTGCGCCGCAAGGGCCTCCCCTTCTTCCACCTATTATAGCGTCTTTTTCCCTGATGTGGGTGACAAATCTGTCACACCGCGCCGGCGGATGGAAAAACCCGTGCCGTTCACGATTTTTTTACAAACCGGCGCCGCTTTTGGCGTGCGCGAAGGGTTGATTTTTGCCCGGCGCCGTATTATAGTATGTATTAGCACTTGCAGGACGAGAGTGCTAATACGCTTTTGCCCCAGCAAACGAATGAGACAGAAAGGTTGAGGACGTATGGCAAACGCCGAAAAAAAACAATTTCAGGCCGAATCCAAACGGCTGCTGGATTTGATGATCCACTCCATTTATACCCATCACGAAATCTTTTTGCGGGAGCTGATTTCCAACGCCAGCGATGCCATTGACAAGCTGTATTTTCACGCGGCGAGCGAAAACCTGACCGGGCTTAGCCGCGACGATTTTTCCATCGAGCTGCGGCCCGACAAGGAAAGCCGTACCCTGACCATTGTGGACAACGGCTGCGGCATGACCAAGGAAGAACTGGAAAACAACCTGGGCACCATCGCCAAAAGCGGATCGCTGGATTTTAAAAACACCAATGAGCTCAAGGATGGGATGGAGATTATCGGCCAGTTCGGCGTGGGCTTTTATTCGGCGTTCATGGTCAGCAGCCTGGTGACGGTGCGCAGCCGTGCGTACGGCGCGGACACGGCCTGGCAGTGGCAGTCCGAGGGGACGGACGGGTATACGGTGGAGCCTTGCGAAAAAGCGGGAAACGGCACCGAGATCGTGCTGAAAATCAAAGAAAACACCGAGGATGAGAAGTACGACGAATACCTGGACCCCTACCGCCTACGGGCCATTGTCAAAAAGTATTCCGACTATATCCGCTACCCCATCCGGATGGAAATGGAGCATTCCCATTTGAAGGAGGGCTGCGATCCGGAAAAGCCGGAGTACGAAACCCACCGGGAGATGGAAACGCTCAACAGCATGGTGCCGATCTGGCGCAAGAACAAAAACGAGGTTACGGCAGAAGAATACAACGCCTTTTATCAAGAGAAGTTTTTTGACTTCCAAGCACCCTTAAAGGTCATCCACAGCAGCACCGAGGGTGCGGCGACTTATAACGCCCTGCTGTTCATCCCCGCCAAAACCTACGACTATTACACCAAGGAATTTGAAAAGGGGCTGCAGCTTTACGCCAACGGCGTGCTGATTATGGAAAAATGCGCCGACCTGCTGCCCGATCATTTCAGCTTTGTGAAGGGCTTGGTGGACTCGCAGGATTTGCAGCTGAATATCTCCCGCGAGATGCTGCAGCACGACCGGCAATTAAAAGTGATCGAGTCCCGGCTTGAGAAGAAGATCAAGTCCGAGCTGCTTAATAAGCCCGCGAACGATCCGGACTTCGATTACATACGGCTTTGTACCCAGTATTACGACGCCCTCAGCGCGGCGGGCGTTAACGCGGATGTGGTATCCTACCATGCGGATTGGTCCCGCTATAAATTGGTGGTTCTGCCCGCGGCCTTTGTCATGAGCCGGGAAATTCAACAAAAGGTCAGGCGGTTTGTGGAAAATGGCGGCACTGTGGTCGCCACCTTCCTGACCAGTGTGAAAAACACCGATAATGTAGGTTATACCGACACCCTGCCCGCCGGGCTGACCGACGTGTTCGGCGCGACGGTGGAGGAAGTGGAACCGGTATTTGGCCAGAACGTGACCGGCTTGGCGTTAAAGGCCGGGAATACCTGCATGCAGGTAACAGACAGCCTTTGGTCCGAACTCCTTGGCGGAAATGCGGAGATGATCGGCCGCTACACCGAGGATTATAAAACGGACGGCGGGGTGGTTGCCCGCAACCGTTTTGGCGCTGGAACCGCCTATTATGTGGGCACCGGCCTGCCGGATGCGGCGTTGCAGGCGCTGCTTGAGGATATTTGCGCCGGATGCGGCATTTCGCCCCATCCCTTTACCTGCATAAGGGACGTGGAGGTTGTCGCGAGGGAACTGGACGGCGCGGCGGTATACTTTTTATTGAACTTTTCCGGCGAAGCGCAGACGGTTACCTTTGACGGCGTTTTTACAAATTATGTGGACGGCGCGTGCTATGCTGGCAAAATGGAGATTGCGAAGAACGGTTTCCGGATTGGAACCGTAAACAAGCCGTAGGTTAGCGGCCGAGTGAATAGATACCGGAAAGGCGGGATTTGACGATGACAACCAGAAGAATCGAGAAGTTTTCCCTAGCGCCCAATATTATGCGGGTGGTCTGCACCCCCAACGGCAAGGTGGAGGAACCCAGCTGCATGGTGGACTTTGTCCCTGGTTACAACGCCTACTGCAAGGTTATCACCGATTTTATCGACGACAACGAGGTGGACTTTTTCTTAAGCGGCCGGCATCTGTTCAAGCAGCTTGACTGGCAGCTGACCGAACACGAAGTGTCCCGTTTTACCGTTATGAATGGAAAACCCAAAATTGTGATGAAGAAGACGGTGGACGGCGAGCGTTCTTTTGTGGAGAATGCGGAGACAACGGTTACCGGCACGGCCTTTGGCGGCAATGTGCGGTTTAAAATTGACCCGGACGAATGTATTTTCGGACTGGGCCAGCACGAGCGGGGCATTTTAAACCATCGGGACACCACCGAGTATCTGTACCAGAACAACATGAAAATCCCGATGCCGGTAATGGTTTCGTCCAAAGGCTACGCGCTGTTTTTCGACTGCCCCGGCCTGATGGTTTACGAGGAGAAGGACAATGTCGTCACCGTCACCTTCGATACGGTGGACCAGATCGATTACTACATCATCACCGGCGATACGGTGGACGAAATTATCGCGGGACTGCGCCGGATTACCGGCAAAGCGGTGATGCTGCCCAAATGGGCGTTTGGATACATCCAGTCGAAGGAACGGTACTGCGACCAGGACGAATTGGTGGCGGTTACCAAAGAGTTCAAGGACCGTGACATCCCCTTGGGCTGCCTGGTACTGGACTGGAAGTCCTGGGAAGAAGGCAAGTGGGGCAACAAGATTGTGGACAAATCCCGGTTCCCGGACTTCAAAAAGGCAATTGACGAGATGCACCAAATGGGTACTGCGCTGATGGTGTCGGTTTGGCCAAACTGCCACCAGGGATGCGAGAATAATAACGAGTTCGCTGCTGCGGGCAAGCTGCTGTGCGACTGTTCCACTTACGATGCCTTCGACCCCGAGGCGCGTGATATTTACTGGAAACAGTGCATGCAGGAGCTGTTCCCCGACGGTGTGGACGCGTGGTGGTGCGACTCCACCGAACCTTTTACCCCGGACTGGGGCGGCGTTGAAAAACGCCCGGAAGACGTTCGCTACCAAATGGCCGGCGAATTGCTGAAAAAATACCTGGACGCGCGCAAAGCGAATATTTTTGCCTTGATGCACGCCAAGGGGATTTATGAGCACCAGCGGGCGCAAACCAAGGAAAAGCGTGTGGTCAATTTAACCCGTTCCGGTTCCCCCTCCATCCAAAAGTACGGTACCATCCTGTGGTCGGGCGATATTGCCGCGACTTGGGACTGCCTGCGGCGCCAAATCGCCGAAGGCATGAGCATGGCCATTTCCGGCATTCCCTACTGGACGCTGGATATCGGCGCTTTCTTCACCGGCGGGGTGCGTTGCTCCCGCATTTGGAGCGGCAACCCGCAGGCGGATCCGCTTTGGTTCTGGCAGGGAGACTTTGATGACGGCGTAAACGATTTGGGATACCGGGAATTGTACGTCCGTTGGTTCCAATTCGGCGCGTTTTTGCCCATCATGCGCTCCCACGGCACCGACACGCCCCGGGAACCTTGGAATTTCGGGGAGCCGGGCACCGTGTATTACGACACCATTGTCAAGTACATTAAGCTGCGGTACCGCCTGCTGCCCTATGTGTATTCCCTGGCGGCGAAAACTTGCCGCGAAGGCTACACCATGATGCGCGGGCTGGTCTTCGACTTCCCCGCCGACCGCAAGGCCATCCAGATCGACGATCAGTTCATGCTGGGCGGCGCGTTTATGGCCTGCCCGGTGACCCAGCCCATGGAATACGGGCCAGGCAGCACAAAGCTTGAAAACGTGGCACATATCCGCCAGGTTTACCTGCCCCAGGGCGCCGATTGGTACGATTACGAAACCGGCATGTGCCTGACCGGCGGCCAGACGGTCGATGCGGACGCCCCGGTGGAAAAGATGCCATTGTATGTGCGGGCCGGTTCGGTCATTCCGGTTGCTTTTGACAACAACGGCGAGGCCCAGGGCGTGGAGATTTACAGCGGCGCGGATGGCGATTTTGAGCTGTACTGCGACAACGGCAGGGACTATAATTACGAAAACGGCGACTATTCCATTATACATATGGCGTGGGAAGACAGTGCCCGTACCTTTACGCTGGGCCATGTCACCGGCAACTACGGCCACCCGCAACAGTTCACCGTGACCCTGCACGGGCCGGACGGCGATCATGTCCAGTCGGTGGATTACACGGGAAAAGAGGTATGTATTCAATTTTAAGAAGTGTAAAAGGAGGTCTGATCTGTGGGAAAACAGGTCTATTTAATTCCGCAATCGGGCGGGAATAAACGAATCAAATTCGGAATGGAACACCTGAAAAAAGCGCTGGAGGAAACCGGTTACGTGGTGTTCGTTATGACGGAGGAGGAACTGGGAGAGGACTTCCGCCGGATCCCCGCTGAAAAAATTTTTGTTGCGGTGGAAGGGGAAAGCGAATACCTTCATAAGCTGCAGGAAAAAGAACTGGTGCTGTACCACAACCACGCGCCGCGGAACGAGGGGTATTACCTTGGAACGTGCGAGGGCGGACTGACCTTTGTGGCCGGCGGGACGGCCACCGGCGCGCTGTACGGCTGCCTGGAACTGCGGGACCGCATCCGCCGGGAAGGGGCGATTCCCCGGGAAATTGCTTATGGAGACGAGCCGGTCTACAAGCTGCGCGGCCCGGTGGTAGGCTTGCAGAAAACGAAAATCGAGCCGCCCCGGAAAACGTACGAATACCCGGTTACGCCCGCCCGCTTCCCCTGGTTTTACGACCGGGCGCTGTGGCTGGAATACCTGGACATGATGGTGGAAGAACGCTGCAACGTGGTCTATATTTGGAGCGGCCATCCGTTTTCTTCCTTCATCAAGCTGGCGGATTACCCCGATGCGCTGGAAGTTACCGAGGAAGAATACCAGATGAATGTGGAAGTGTTCAACTGGCTGACCGAGGAAGCGGACAAACGCGGCATTTGGGTGGTGCTTAAATTTTACAACATCCATATCCCCTATCCTTTTGTGGATAAATACCATCTGGATCCCCTGCAGACCACGCCCAACCCGCTGACCAGCGATTATACGCGGAAAGCGGTGGCGGAATTTGTGCGCGCCTTCCCCCACATCGGCCTGATGGTCTGTTTGGGCGAAGCGCTGCGCGGCACCCAAAACCAGGTTTATTGGTTTAACGAGGTTATACTGCCCGGTGTGAAGGACGGCATCGAACAGGCCGGCCTGACCGAAGATCCGCCGGTCATTTTACGCGCCCACGCGGTAGACGCCGAAGCGGTGATGGAAAAGGCGCCGTCCATTTATTCGAACCTGTACACCATGTGGAAATACAACGGCGAGGGTTTAACCAGCTGGACGCTGCGCGGCAGATGGCAGCGGACGCATTACGCGCTCAGCCAGCTGAACACCACCACCCATATCGCCAATGTGCATATCCTGGCAAACTTAGAGCCTTTCCGGTGGGGCTCCCCCTCGTTTGTGCAGAAGTGCCTGCAGGCCAGCCAGGGCCGCCTGGGCACCAACGGGCTGCACCTGTACCCGCTATTCTACTGGGATTGGCCCTATTCGCCGGATAAGGCGGAGCCCCGCATCCGGCAGATCGACCGGGACTGGCTGTGGTACCAGACTTGGTTCCGCTACGCGTGGAACCCGGACCGTGACCCCGAGCTGGAAAAGGTGTATTGGACCAATGTGATGAAGGACCACTTCGGCTGTGACGCAGGCGAAGCCATGCTGGAGACTTTCGAGTCGTTCAGCGAATGCGCGCCGCGCATTCTGCGCCGGGTGGGAATTACCGAGGGCAACCGCCAGTCGATGAGTTTGGGCATGAGCATGAGCGAGCTGACCAACGATAAGCGGTACCGGCCCAACCTGGAGCTGTGGCTGTCGGTGGCGCCCCAAGGGGAGCGTCCTTCCGAATATGCGCAGAAGGAGCATAACGGCGAGCCGCATGTGGGCGAAACGCCGTATGACATGATCCGCGAGGTGGAGTATTATGCCGACCGGGCCATGGCTGCGGTCCGCCGCGCCGAAGGCAGGGTTACCTGCAACATCTCGGAATTCGAGCGGATCAAGACCGACGTTCAGGCCATCTACGACATGTCTTACTCCTACACCTACAAGGTGCGGGCGGCCATGAAGATTTTGGCGTATAAGTACGGCATGGACGAGAACCTGGCAGGGGACGTTTCGCTGCTGGAAGAAGCGATTCCGCTGATGGAAAAGAGCCTGCAGTTCTACCGCCGGCTGACCGCTTTGACCCAGGATACCTACCTGTACGCCAACAGCATGCAGACCCCCCAGCGGAAGATTCCCTTCCCCAACGGCGATACCTACGGCCACTGGCGCGCCTGCCTGCCGCTGTACGAGAAGGAGTTCGAATGTTTTCAGGCGCACGTGGCAGAAATCGCGGCGGGCAAACTGCCCAGCGCGGCGGCTTTGGACGATACGGCAGCCGAGGTAAAGCCCCTGACCGGCGCGCCTTTCGAAATTGTGTCCGACAACTGCGAGAAGTACGTCATCGGCAAGGGCTGCACCATGTTTACCGATGTGAGCTACGATCTGCAGAACTGCGCGGCTGAACTCGACGGCCTGACCGGCGTCCGCTTCAGCTATGAGGAAGCGGTGGAGCGCGGCATCACCATTGAACTGAAGCTGCTGGAGGATTCCAAAATCCTAATTGGTTACTTCAATGCCCCGGGCGCCGAGTGGAACCAGGTTCCCACGCTGGAAACCAATACGCACGCCGACGACCGCGGCGGATTGACCCCGGTGATCAAGAGCGCGATGAAAGTGACCTCTACCCCGCCGGTGAACATTCACGCGTTCCGGTACGAGAAGGGCACCCACAAAATCTTCCTCGGCACCGGCTCTTTCCTGATCGTGGGCGTTATTCCGATGGACGAACCCATCGCGTCCCGCAACGCCCAGATGGAAAAGGAAAACCTGGAATCGCTGGATTGGTTATACGAATAGGAAAACGCGCAAAAGTTATTACAATAAGGAAAGCCATACGCGGCTGCGCGCAGCCGCGTATGGCTTTTTTCTGATAGCAAGGATTGCGCTTTACGCCGGGGCGCCGGACTCCATTGGGCCAATCGCGTTTTCAATGTATTGGGGGACTTCGTCCGGCGGGATGCCGAGCGCTACTGCCAATTCGCTATGAAGCAAAACTTCCGCCTTTTTCCAATACCGCTGGTCCACCAGGCCCAGCTTGCGGCCGCTTTGTACCGCCCAGCGGCTTTTGGCGTAAATATCGCGAATCAGCTGGACCAGGTCGCCGCAATCGTGGGTTTGAATCGATTCTTGGTAATGGGCGGTCAGCAAGGACAGGTTGCGGTTTTGATAGACCTCCCCGCGGATGGAGGGGATTTGGGCAATCAACGCCTCCGCTTCCGCGCGGGAGATTACCGGCCGCATAAAAACGGTGGTCTCCACCGGCGTATAAATCGTTTCCTGGCTGTAAAGAGGCCGCAGGATGTAATAGCGCTTTTTGGGGTCAACTCCATCCGGCGTACCGATATCTATTACTTGGCATACGCCGCTGTTGCCGTAGACGATCATGTCGCCTGGTCTGTACCGCATGTAGTATCCGCTCCTTTCCAGAGGCAAAACAACAAAAAACTGGCCGGGAAAAGCCCAGCCTGACTTATTTTTATTATACCACAAATAAAGCCCGCCGTGTAAGTAAAAATTGATAAATTGGAAAAACAGCGGAACATTCGCGGAAAAAACCACATTATCCGCCTTGACCTTGGAACAGGCGGATTGGAAAACGCGGCGCAAATCCATGTCCTCCCGCGAACTTCCAAGCCGTGACAACGGGAGCGACTGTTTCAAACCCGCGCGTACCCGCGGCTCGTATCTGTGTTGCCTCAGAAGCAGCAGGCGGATTTTATAAAAGTTCCAGACGATTATATAATGGATAAAAGACCAGAATGCAGATTAGCTTTATGCGAATCAGCGAATCATGCTGGAACAATCATATCAGGGGCATACGAAAAAAGGATTGACAACCCACACCGGCCGTGCTATTCTAAAGAACAACAACCGCATCGGAAAAAGGCTGAGAAAAGGAAAGTACGCCGCGTACGGCAGCGCAGAGAGCCCCTGGGTGGTGGAAAGGGGCGTGCCGAGCATGGCGGAAGATGGCCTTGGAGCCGCGCGCCGAACCGGGGTTTCCCGGCTAGACCGCGCCGGGCGCGCCCGTGACAGCGCGTAGGGTATCGGCATGCGCCTGTACCCGGTAAGGCCCCCGCCGCAAGGCGCGGGCGAACCAAGGTGGTACCACGGGCTATTGCCCCGTCCTTGTCAAACCGGCAGGGGCGGGGCTTTTTGTTTTGCCGTTTTCCCGCTGCGGTGTCATCAAATAAGAAAGGGCCCGAAGCTGGACGGCGGGCGGCTTTCGCGAAAGGATGGTTATACGGATATGCTGCATCATTTGGGAACCGAAACCCTGTACACCCCGCGCCTTATCCTGCGGCGGTTTTGCCTGGAGGACGCCGCCATGATGTACGAACAATGGGCCCGCGACCCGGCGGTGACCCGGTACATGACCTGGGACGCCCACCGCAGCGTGGCGGATACCAGGGACATTCTTTCGGCCTGGGTCCCCCAGTACGCCGAACCCGCCTATTATAACTGGGCCGTCGTTTGGCAGGGAACGGTCATCGGCGGCATCTCGGTCACCGTGCGAAAGGACGCGCAGAACAGCTGCGAGGTGGGTTATTGCCTGGGCAAGGCATACTGGAACCAGGGGATCATGACCGAGGCGCTGACCGCTGTGCTGGACTTTTTGTTCGGCAAGGTGGGCTACCACCGGGTAAGCGCGGTCCACGACGGGGCCAACGTCGCCTCCGGCAGGGTAATGCGCAAGGCCGGGATGCGGGAGGAAGGAACCCTGCGGGAGGCGCACCTGCGCCGGGACGGCAGCTACGCCGACATCAAATGCTACGCCATTCTGTACCCGGAATGGAAGCGCCTGGTGCTGGCGAGGGGGTAAAGAGAGGGCCTTCTTCCGACCCTGCCCCCCTTCCTCAAACGTGCCGGTAAGGCGGTTCGGGGAACAAGGAACTTCCTGCTCCCTGCCTATTTCGTTGCTTAGCGTTGGAAAACGCGCGAAGACAGCCGGCCCAGGCCTTTTCCGCGCGCCAAGCAGAGCGGCAATGGTGCGGATGCCCGCTGCTTTTAAGGCTGCCATACGATTTGCGATCTCCATTCGCTATCTTTCAATTTCGCCATGCTCTTTTTCAAATTTTTCTACTGATTTCCGTATCAAATAGAGAATCTGTGCGCAAGCGGCGCGGCCCTCGAAGTCTGCAACGACAGGGAGCTTATGGAGCAACTGATCGTCGGTGCGAATGGACATACTTTTGATTGGCATATGTAGCGAACCTCCTGTTTTATCAGATGATGATTCTGACAGCGAAAATATGGCTTGTCAAAAGGGCGCATACAGCGGTAAAGACAATTAGATCATACAATAACGGACACCGGGGTGTGCGTTTTTAACCGGAATTAGGTTAAAGAAAATGCAATTATTTTTAAACTAAAAACGCCGGACGGAAAAATCCCGTCCGGCGTTTTCTTTTCGGCTTTCCCTTATTTGTGGCGGTAAACCTCAAAGCCCATGTAATTGCCCAGGGCTTCTTCCAAAATATCCGCCACGTGGCCGCGGCACATGGCAACATGGTGCTCAAATCCGTTTTTGCAAATGTACTGCATCATATCCTGCAGCCCTTCCACATGGCACAGCGCCACGCCGCCCTTGGTAGGCACGGGGTCGTCGCGGAAGTCGCCTTCGCCCACATAGCACTTGATCTTGCCGTTTTTGTCATCGGTGGTGATTTTGGCAAAAGTCATGGGGCCCGCGGCGACCTGCGCCTTGCAGCCGCCAAAGCATTTGTCCGCGCCAATGGTGGTGGCAAGCACGTCCAGGTTGGAAATTTCCATCGGGTTCTTAAAGAAGCTTTTGGGGAAGTTGGAGCAGTGCAGGCTGATGCAGCAGTCCCGGTCGTCGCCCCAGTTGTTGTTCCAGTCCAGGTAAGCAGGGCCCGCGCCGGTTGCCAGCCGCATGGCGTACATGGTCACCGCGCCGGTCACGTCCAGCTCGCAGGAGCTTGGCATGCCTTTTTCGCCCATCATGCTCATCGACAGGCAGGTCGCACAGCCGTAGTTGTTTTGAATGGCGTCCCAGCATTCGATGGAGCTGGCAACACACTGGTTGGCAGTTACAAAATCCTCGATCGTCAGGCACAGCTTGGCCTGGCGGACCACCTTTTCCTCCTCGATGTAAGAGGGAATGGTGCCGTACGCCTTAATTTCCGCTACCTTGTCGAGCACCCGCTGGTCGGTATCCATCTTCGAAGCGGCGGCGATGATGTCGGCCATGCCGCCGGTTTGAATGGAAATGCCGCTTTGCTGCAGCAGCTTTTCGGAATACCGCACGGTCCGGAAGGCGTTGGGGCGGGAGCCGATGGCCGCGATGCGCGCGCCGCGCAACCCGGTGACCACACGGCAAACAGCGGCGAACTTTTCAATGTCGCGCGTAAACACTTCGGAATCGATGGCGCAGGTGTGCTGGGCCGTCAGGCTATAGGGGATCCCGGCCTGGTACAGGTTGTTGCAGACCGACAGCTTGCCGCAGAACGCGTCGCGGCGGTTGTCCAGCCCCAGCTTATCCAGGTCGTCGTCGCAGGCCTGAATCAACACCGGCACCTGCAGGCCGGACATTTGAATCGCGTCGGCCACGCCGGTTTCCTCGCCAAAATTCGGCAGGATAACGATGATGCCGCTGATTTCCTTTTCGTGGGCCTTGAACAATTCGGCGCACACCTTGGCTTCGTCATAGGTAACGACAGCGCCGTATTCGGTGGCGTCGTCGGATACGGTCACGGCGCCGTAGCCCATTTTCTCCAGCTTTTCTAAAATCGCTTTTTTTGCCTTACCCACCAGATGGGCGGGAAAAAAGCTGCGGTTTGTCACAATTACGCCAAAAGTTTGTTTCATACCATGATTCTTCCTTTCACAAGGGCGCAAATTTGCCCGCCCCCAACTGGCGCGGATAAGACAAATTTCCGCCGTTTTTCGCGGATCCGTATTATTTGGTCAGGACCGAATCCACCGCTTTCTTCCAGCCGCCGTACAAAGCATCCCGTTCCGCGTCCGTCATTTTGGATTCGAACCGGGTAGCCTTCTTGGCTTCAAACAGGCGGTCTTTGTCGTAAAAGCCCACCGCGATGCCCGCGGCATAAGCCGCGCCGCCGCCGGAAAGCTCTTCAATGGCGGGTACGTTCAGAACGATGCCCAAAATATCGGCCTGGAACTGCATCAAAAACTGGTCCCGTGTGGGGCCGCCGTCCACATTGAGCACCTGAAGCCGAACCTTGGCCTCCTGGCACATCAGCTCTACAATGTCTTTGATCTGGTAAGCGATACATTCCTCCCCCGCGCGGACGACGTGGACGGAGGTGGTGTCACGGTTCATGCCGCAGATCACGGCGCGGGCGTTGCTGTCCCAATAGGGCGCGCCCAGACCGGAAAAGGCGGGCACCAGGTACACGCCGCCGTTGCCGTCCACCGAGGCGGCGACCTTGCCGGATTCCTTGGAGGACGAGATCATATGTAAGTTTTCCACCAGCCATTTGATGACCGAACCGGTATAATTCAGGTTGCCTTCCAGCACGTATTCCACCTGGCGGTTCATGCCCCAGGCAATGGAGGTAACCAAACCGGAGTCGGTATGAATGGGGGCCTTGCCGGTGTTCATCATCACCGACGAGCCGGTGCCGTAGGTAGCCTTGGCCGTACCGGGAACCAGGCAGCCCTGGCCGAACAGCGCGGCGTGGGAATCGCCCAGAACGCCGTGGACCGGAATGGGCGTGGGGAAAACGCCGTCGAAATCGGTTTCGCAGAACTTGGAGTCGGAGAAGCAGACCTGCGGCAGAATGTTGGGGTTCAGGCCGAAAATTTCGCACAATTCCGCGTCCCACTGCAAGGTTTCCAGGTTAAACAGCTGGGTGCGGGAAGCGTTGGAATAATCGGTTTTATGGCACTTGCCGCCGGTCAGCTTGTAAAGCAGCCAGCCGTCCACATTGCCGCCCATCAGGTCGCCGTTGTCCATGCTTTCTTTGGCGCCGGGAATGTTTTGGATGATCCAGCTGAGCTTTGCCGCCGTAAAGTAAGGGGAAAGCTGCAGACCGGTTTTGCGGCGGACCGTTTCCGCCTTGCCCTGCGCGCGGATTTCCTCGCAGATCTCCTCCGCCCGGGGGCATTGCCAGACCACGGCGTTGCATACCGGCTTGCCGGTATGCCTGTTCCACATCAGGCCGGTTTCCCGCTGGTTGCTGATGCCCGCGGCCACAACCTGTTCGGGGCGGACGCCCGATTTTTCCAGCACCATACGGGTGACCTTGATGACGTTATCGTAAATCTCTTCCGGATCGTGCTCCACCCAGCCGGGCTTGGGGGAAATTTGCTCGTGGGGCAGGTCGCACCGGGCTACCAGTCCGCCGTCCTTGCCGAACAGCAGCGATTTGGTGCCGGAGGTGCTTTGGTCGATGGAAAGAATGTAAGACTCGCTCATGGCAAAACCTCCTGAATCAAATAAAAATGGGGCGCCGGATACCACGTTGGCTTATTTGAATTTTTTTACCATGGCCGTGGCCGCATCGCAAATGCCCTGAGCGTCCAAATGGTAGTGGGCAAACAATTCGGTGGAGGTGCCCGCGATGATGTTTTCGTCCGGCAGGGCCAGAATTTTCACCGGAACCGGCAGCTGGTCGGAAAGCAATTCGGTCACCGCGCTGCCCAGCCCGCCGTGGACCATGTGCTCCTCCACGGTGACAATCAGGCCGGTATCCCGGGCGGCCTTCAGCACCGCTTCCTCGTCCAGCGGCTTGACGGTGTGCATGTCGAGCACGCGGGCGCTCAGTCCCATGGCTTCCAGCAGCTTGGCGGCTTCGGCGGCGTAGTAGACCATTTCGCCGCAGGCGATCAACGTCAAGTCCTTGCCATCCTGCAATTGGTAGGCCTTGCCCAGGACAAAATCTTCGTCCCCGCGATAAACATCCGGCACCGCGCCGCGGCCCATACGGACATAGGCGGGGCCGTCAAAAGCGGCCAGCTGCTTGGTCAGCGCCACGGTCTGGGC
>CABQAC010000019.1 GCA_902462035.1 uncultured Eubacteriales bacterium | reverse complement strand
TTATTATTCTTTACTTTTAGCAGACCGCTTTGGCGGCAATCTCTGACAATACTTTTTCTAGAAAACCCGAAAAGCTCATGGCACCGATATCGCCGTCCTTGCGGGAGCGCACGGCAACCGTTCCCTGTTCCGTCTCCTGGTCACCCACCACCAGCATATACGGCGTTTTTTGCAGCTGCGCCTCCCGGATCTTATACCCAATCTTCTCGTTGCGGCAGTCGCATTCCGCGCGCACGCCCGCGGCAAACAGCTGGTCGCGCAGTTTTTTGGCGTATCCCTGGTGGCGCTCCGCAATCGGCAGCACCTGCACCTGGGTCGGCATCAGCCAAAGGGGCAGCGCGCCGGCGTATTTTTCAATCAGCAGCGCCAGTGTGCGCTCGTAGCAACCGATGGAGGTCCTGTGAATGATGCAGGGGTTCTTTTTTACACCGTCGGCATCCACATACTCCATACCGAACTTTTCCGCCAGCATCTGGTCGATTTGGATGGTGATCAATGTGTCCTCCTTGCCGAACACATTTTTGATCTGGATATCCAATTTGGGGCCATAGAATGCGGCTTCGCCGATTCCCTCCGCATAGGGGATTTCCAGGTGGTTTAAGATCTTGCGCATCATACCCTGGGCCTCGTCCCACTGCTCCGGCGTGCCGATATATTTTTCCCGGTCGTTGGGATCCCACAGCGAGAACCGATAGGACACGTCTTCATACAGCCCCAGGGTCTTCAGCATATCAATAGCCAATTGCAGGCAAGACCGGAACTCATCTTCCAGCTGTTCGGGCGTGCACATCAAATGCCCTTCGGAAATGGTAAACTGCCGTACGCGGATCAAACCGTGCATTTCGCCGGACGCTTCGTTGCGGAACAAGGTGGAAGTTTCGTTATAGCGCAGGGGTAAATCCCGGTAAGAACGCGGTTTGTTCAAGTACGCCTGGTACTGGAAGGGACAGGTCATTGGACGCAGCGCGAACACTTCGCTGTCCTTTTCCTCATCCCCCAGCACAAACATGCCTTCCTTATAATGGTCCCAGTGACCGGAAAGTTTGTATAAGTCGCTCTTGGCCATATAGGGCGTTTTGGTCAGCAGCCAGCCGCGTTTTTGTTCCTCGTCCTCCACAAAACGCTGCAGCTGCTGGATGACACGCGCGCCGTTAGGAAGCAAAATAGGCAAGCCCTGGCCAATCAGGTCGCATGTGGTAAAATATCCAAGCTGCCTGCCCAGGATGTTGTGGTCGCGTTTTTTGGCTTCCTCCATCCGGGTCAGATGTTCTTCCAACTGGGACTGCTTTGGAAAAGCAACCCCGTAAATCCGCTGGAGCATCTGCTTGGTGGCGTCCCCGCGCCAGTAAGCGCCCGTCACGCTTGTCAGCCGGACAGCCTTTACCGCGCCGGTGGACATCAGGTGCGGGCCGGCGCACAGGTCTGTAAAATCACCTTGGCGGTAAAGGCTGATCAGTTCGCCCTTTCCTGCGTGTTCCTCGATCAGTTCCAGCTTGTAAGTCTGCCCCGACTGCGCCATCAGCGCCTTAGCGTCGTCCGGCGCCAGTTCGAATCGCTCCAGGGGGATATCCTCCTTGGCAATCTTTTTCATCTCGGCTTCCACCGCCGCCAGGTCTTCCGTCGAAAGTGGACGCGGCAGTTCCATGTCGTAATAAAACCCGTTTTCCACCGCCGGACCGATGGCGAATTTTGCCCCCGGGTACAGGTGCTGCACCGCCTGTGCCAGCACGTGGGAAGCGGTATGCCAAAACGCGTGCTGGCCCTCCGCACTGTCGAAGGAAAGTATTTCCAGGTGGCAGTCATGCTCCACCGGGGTGCGTAAATCCACCGTTTTGCCGTCGATTTTTGCCACGCAAGCCGCTTTGTACAGTCCCATGCCGATGGACTTTGCGATTTCGGCCGCGGAAAGGCCGGCCTCAAATTCCCGGACTTCCCCACCCTTTAGGGATACCTTCACCATGATGAACACTCCTTTTTCCTAAATTTTGATTCCATCAGGCGCAAAAACAAACAGCTCCGCCCCAACAAAAGGGTCGAAGCTGTACACTTCGCGGTTCCACCCTGCTTCAAGCCGACACGGCGGCTCCTCTACGGCGGATAACGGCCGCCATGCCGGGGCGCCTTATGCCTTGGTTGGCTTTCGGCTCCAGCTCCGAGGTGGTAAAAAACAGGCAAACACGAGGGGAGCTTTCAGCCGGCGGCTCCCGTTCTCTAACGTGCGGATACGCTGTTTTTCTTCCTCTTCCACGCTTTTCTGTGGGGTATGCTTATTTGCATTACCGTCTCATGGTGCTTCTGATTTTACCATCGATTATACTTTTTGTCAACCTGGTCAAAATTTCTTGACAGAATACCTACAAAAGTTATACAATTGGTATCGAAATGCATGGAACCTTAACCATGTGTTTTTGTGGGCTGACACCCCCTATTTACATCCAAGATCATGGAATCAATAAACCAAACAAAAAGGAGGTGCTATCGAAAATTGTTTGAAATCCAAATTGGAGTATTCATTGCCGTCATTGCGGCGTGCATTGTCGTTAGTGGTGTTATCGCCTTTCTCGCGGGCGTTTTTCATAGAAAAAATGTAGAGCGGAAGACCGTTGGTTCTGCTGAAGAAAAAGTGAAAAAAGCCGAAGAACAGGCCATTCTCATTAAAACCGATGCCATGAAGGCCGCCGAGGCAAAGAAAAAAGAAACGATTCTCGAGGGCAAGGACGAGCTGCACCGGCTGCGTGCGGAGGCGGACAAGGAAATCCGCGAGCGGCGCAACGAGGTCCAGCGGCAGGAACGCCGCATCCAGCAGAAGGAAGAAACGCTGGATAAAAAATTAGAAAACCTGGAACGCAAAGAAGAAGGCGTCGCCAACAAAATGAAGCAGGTGGAAGAACGCCTGGCGGAGACCGAGACCATCAAGAAAAGCCAGTTCGAAATGCTGGAGCGCATTTCCGGCTTTACGGTGGAGCAGGCCAAGGAATTCCTGCTGAAAAACCTGGAAAATGAACTGCTGCACGAAAAGGCAGTCAAGGTCATGGAAATTGAGCAGCAGACAAAAGATGAAGCGGACAAAAAGGCGCGAGAGATTATTTCCCTGGCGATTCAGCGCTGTGCCGCCGACCACGTGACCGAAGCCACCGTGTCGGTGGTTCCCCTGCCCAACGACGAAATGAAGGGGCGGATTATCGGCCGCGAAGGCCGGAACATCCGCACCCTGGAGACCTTAACCGGCGTTGACCTGATCATCGACGACACGCCGGAGGCCATCACCCTGTCGAGCTTTGAGCCGGTCCGCCGCGAGGTGGCCCGGATTGCCCTGGAGCGCCTGATCTCCGACGGGCGCATTCACCCCGCCCGGATTGAAGAAATGGTGGACAAAGCCCGCCGCGAGGTGGACGCAACCATCAAGTCCGAAGGTGAGCATGCGGTTATCGAAGCCGGCGTCAATGGGGTGCATCCCGAACTGATTAAACTGCTGGGCCGCCTGCGTTACCGTACCAGCTACGGCCAGAACGTGCTGAATCATTCGCTGGAAGTCTCTTACCTGTGCGGCATGATGGCATCCGAGCTGGGCTTGGATCCTGTTCTGGCCCGCCGGGCCGGTTTGCTGCATGATATCGGCAAAGCCCTGGACCACGAAATGGAAGGTTCGCATATTGAACTGGGCATTGAAGTGGCACGCAAGTACAAGGAAAGCGAAGCGGTTATCCACGCGATTCACGCCCACCACGGAGATGTGGAGGCAAAAACCGTCATCGCCTGCCTGGTACAGGCTGCCGACGCCATCTCCGCCGCACGCCCCGGCGCACGGCGTGAAAACCTGGAAAACTACATCAAGCGTTTGGAAAAGCTGGAGGAAATTGCGACCTCGTTCAACGGCGTGGAGCGCAGCTATGCAATCCAGGCCGGCCGCGAAATTCGCATTATGGTCAAACCGGAGGTCGTAAAAGACGACGATATGGTCTTGCTGGCACGCAATATTTGCGCCAAAATCGAGCAAAGCCTCGATTATCCTGGCCAGATCAAGGTCAACATCATCCGCGAAAGCAGAACCATCGAATACGCAAAATAAAGCCCGAACGCGAACTGAAAGGAGAAATTCCGGGGAGACCCGATGAATTTCTCCTTTTTGCATGCATCAATCATGGCGGCAAATGCCGCCACGGGAGGAGACGGTTATGAACATTCTGGCAATCGGCGACGTAGTCGGCGGCAGCGGCTGCCGTTTTCTGCGGGAGCATCTGCCCGCCTTCAAACGGCTGAAGGGGGTGGATTTGGTCGTCTGCAACGGAGAAAATGCCGCCGACGGCAACGGAATCACCCCCGCTGCCGCGGATCATCTGTTTACCAGCGGCGTTGACGTGGTTACCACCGGCAATCACGCTTTCCGCCGGAAAGAGGTTTATCCTGCTTTTGACAGCGAACCTTTTTTACTGCGTCCGGCCAACTTCCCCCCCGGGACGCCGGGCAAGGGTTACTGCATTATTGACAAAGGTCCCGTACAGGTTTGTGTTATCAATTTGATGGGGACCGTTTACCTTGACAACTTGGACTGCCCCTTCCGGACAATGGACCGTATTTTGCCCGAAACGACCGAGGCGAAAATTACCATTGTCGATTTTCACGCGGAGGCCACCGGTGAAAAGAGGGCGCTGGGCTTCTACCTAGACGGCAGGGTTTCCGCCGTTTTTGGCACCCATACCCACGTTCAGACCGCCGATGAAACAATTTTGCCCAAAGGAACCGGATACCTGACCGACGCGGGGATGACCGGACCGATTCAATCTGTTCTGGGGGTTGCGCCCGCGTTGGCGATTGAAAAAATGAAGGGCAAACTGCCGGTCCGTTTTGAAAACGCGCCGCCGCCCTGTATGCTCAACGGTGTTCTGTTTGAAATTGATGACAAAACCGGCCGTGCGCTGTCCGTTGAGCGCGTCAAACTGATGTAAACCCAGACATTTTATATTTTTGGATTTAACCTTCAAAATTTTCACTATTTTCTATTGAATTTTGTGTGATTTAGACGTATGATGATGATAATAACTTTTCGTTCAAGGATCATCTGCCAATCGAATGTAGAAATATTTGGAGGTAGCAGCATGGAAGTTTTAAAAGTGTCATCAAAGTCGTCCCCAAATTCTGTCGCAGGCGCGATATCCGGCGTCATCCGCGAACACGGTATAGTAGAAGTCCAATCGGTGGGCGCGGGAGCTGCGAATCAGGCCATTAAAGCGGTCGCCATTGCCCGTGGATTTTTGGCGCCGGCTGGAATCGATCTGATTTGTGTCCCCGCCTTTGCCAGCGTCACCATCGATAACGAGGAGCGCACCGCGATCAAACTGATTGTGGAGCCGCGGTAATCGGAGAGGAAAAAGGATTCTGATTGACAGAATCCTTTTTTAATTGCGCCGGCGCGTCAAAGTGTTTACAGAATTCTTAATAATTTTCCAACTTTTGTTTGAATCTGCTTTTAAACCATGCTATAATATAGCGTATCAATTTTGTTCTGGTATTCACTGAATGGAATCTGGTTACAATAGTGGAATCCGGACAACTTTCTTTTTGCCATCTTTTCTTCCTGTACCAGGAACCGGGTGGCACGCAAATGACGGGGCCAAACTCTTTGCCCTATTGAAGGAGTGTACGAATGTGATCACTGGTTCCGCGCTTCGCAGCGCGTTCATCTCCGGCGCCAACAGTATTGCAAAACAAAAAACCGCGGTGGACGAATTAAACATCTTCCCCGTACCGGACGGCGATACCGGTACCAATATGTCCATGACGATGCTGGCAGCCGCGAAAGAACTGGCCAAACACGATGAAGATACCGCCGGAAATACTGCCGCTACGGCGGCGGCGGCGCTTCTTCGCGGCGCCCGCGGCAATTCCGGCGTCATTCTTTCCTTGCTGTTCCGCGGCTTCTCCAAGGGGCTCGCCGGGCTGGAGGAAGCGACGGGCACCGATATCGCCAACGCGCTCGCCATCGGCGTGGAGGCCGCATATAAAGCGGTGATGAAGCCCACCGAGGGCACGATTTTGACCGTATCCCGCGTGGCCGCCGAAAAGGGCCGGGCCGCGGCGATTATTGACGACGATCCCATCTATGTCTGGCAGGCCATCTGCGAGGGCGCGGAAGAAGCGCTGGAAACCACGCCGGAGCTGCTCCCCGTTTTAAAAAAGGCGGGGGTCGTAGACGCGGGCGGCAAGGGTCTGACCATTATTTTCCGCGGCATGATGTCGGTTTTCCGCGACGGTATTGTGGTGGAAAACAATGTGACGGATGCTCAGGAAAGCGAAGACGCTTTCCGCAACGCTGCGGCGGAGTTTGACCAGGAAATCAACTTTACCTATTGTACCGAGTTCATTGTGGGCCGGGATCCCGAAATTGCGACCGACCCTATGGAACTGCGGGCATATTTAGAGACGATCGGCGACTGCGTGCTGGTGGTGGACGACGAACAGATCATCAAAGTTCACGTTCATACGGAAAACCCCGGAAACGCTTTGCAGGAAGGCCTGAAGTTCGGCCAGCTGCTGACGGTCAAGATTGAAAATATGAAGGAACAGCATCGGGAAGCGGCCGAGGCCAACGCGGCCCGCAAAAGTGAAAAGTCGGCGGAAGACGATTTAACGCCCGCCGATCCCACCGAAGAAATTGGATTTGTGGCGGTGGCCGCGGGAAACGGATTACGCACCCTGTTCACCGATCTGGGGTGCAATCATGTCGTGAGCGGCGGTCAGACGATGAATCCCAGCATGGAGGACCTGCTGGCGGCAGTCAAGGCGACGCCGGCTAAAACAGTTTTCGTCCTGCCGAATAATAAAAATATTATTTTAGCGGCTGAACAAACGGTTCAGCTTTGCGACGACCGCAGCGTTGTCGTTTTGCCCACAAAGACGGTTCCCCAAGGCCTTGCCGCAATGCTGACTTATGATCCGGACATGACCGAATCGGAAAACAGCGAGCAGATGATGGCTGCGGCATCCAAAGTTGCCACCGGCCAGGTGACTTTTGCCGCCCGGGATTCCGAATTCGGCGGATTCCGCATTAAGGAAGGCGACATTTTGGGCCTTGAAAACGGCGTGTTAAAGGTTGTGGACCACGACATTTTAAAAGTGGCCGCTAAAATCACCCGTTCCATGGTCACCAGGGAATCCTCCTTTATTACCATTATTTACGGCGAGGAAATTTCCGACCAACAGGCGGAAGAGCTGCTGCGGACTGTGGAATCTAAGGTGGGGGACCATGTGGAGATTACCTTGGTTAAGGGTGAGCAGCCGGTCTATTACTTTATGATTTCGGTGGAGTAAGCGTCCATGGCATCGCTGAAAAATACCAGCATCTGTTCTTTAAAAGGCGTCGGCGAAAAACGCGCCCGGCTTTTCGAAAAGCTGGGCGCGCCTACGGTCGGCGCTTTGTTGCGTTTGTATCCCCGGACATACGAGGATTGGAGCCATCCGGTTTCAATCGCGGCGGCGCCGTTTGGAGAGGTTTGCTGCGTCCGCGCGCAGGTGGTACGGAAACCCCGGGAACATCTGATCCGCAAAGGCATGGTCCTTTATAAGCTGCTGGTGACCGACGGCAGTTCGGATATGGAAATAACCCTGTTCAACAATAAATACGGCGCCAATCTTCTGCGCGAAGGCGAGGAATTCATCTTTTGCGGCAAGGTGGGCGGAAAATTGGGCCGGCGGGAAATGGCCGCCCCAATTTTCGAATCTGCCGCCACCGGGGCACGCATCCGCCCAATTTATCCGCAAACGGAGGGGCTTCATTCCCGCGCCATAGAAGCAGCGGTCCGCCAGGCGCTCCGCCTGCTGCCCGATCCCGGCCGGGACCCCCTGCCCCAGGAGCTGCGCCAGCAATATGGGCTGTGTCATTTGCGGTACGCCATCGAAAACATTCATCTTCCCGCTTCTATGGAAGCGCTTGAAACCGCAAGGCGCCGGCTGATTTTCGAAGAACTGCTGTTTCTTCAGCTTGGCCTGTTCCAGCTTAAGAACCGGACAAAAGGCGAAAATCACATCCGGCTGGAATCCGACTGCAGCGATGATTTTTATGCGTTGCTTCCCTTCTCCCCCACCAACGCCCAGCGCCGTGCCATTCGGGAAGCCATGGCGGATATGATGGGGCCTGCCCCCATGAGCCGGCTGGTGCAGGGGGACGTGGGGTCCGGCAAAACCGCGGTCGCCGCGGCGCTTTGCCATAATGTGATCCGCAATGGCTACCAAGCCGCGCTGATGGCCCCCACCGAGATTTTGGCCGAACAGCATTACCGCAGCCTTCGCGAGTTGCTTGAACCCGCCGGGATACGCTGCGGGCTGTTGACAGGGTCGTTGTCCGCGGCAAAAAAACGGGATTTGCTGGCGCAGCTCGCCGCGGGAGAGATTCCATTGATTGTAGGCACCCACGCCTTGCTGAGCGAAGGCGTAACATTCCGCAGCCTGGGAATGGTGGTCACCGACGAACAGCACCGGTTTGGCGTGGCCCAACGTGCCGCTTTGGCGCAGAAAGGAAATCATCCCCACATGCTGGTCATGTCCGCCACCCCCATTCCCCGCACTTTGGCACTGATGATTTACGGCGACCTGGATGTATCTGTTCTGGACGAGCTGCCGCCGGGCCGCCAGCGGGTGGAGACTTTCGCCATCAGCAGCGCCAAGCGGGAACGCGCGTTCGGCTTTGTGAAAAAGCATCTGGACCAAGGCCGGCAGGCGTACGTCGTCTGCCCCTTGGTGGACGGCGAGGAGGAAAGCGGACCGCTGATCGCCGCGGAACAATACGCGCGGGATCTGGCGTCTAAAACGTTCCGGGATTACCGCGTGGGGCTGCTGCACGGCAAAATGAAAAGCCGCCGGAAAGAGGAAATGATGACCGCTTTTTCCCGCGGGGAATTGGATTTGCTGGTTTCCACTACCGTTATCGAGGTGGGCGTGGATGTCCCCAACGCCGTGATCATGATGGTGGAAAACGCGGAACGATTCGGCCTATCCCAGCTGCATCAGCTGCGCGGCCGGGTGGGCCGCGGCAGCCATCAGTCGTATTGCATCCTGGTTTCCGACGCGCAGAACGAGGAAGCCATCCGCCGTTTATCCGTCATGGCCCGGACCAACGATGGGTTCCAAATTGCAGAGGAAGATTTAAACCTGCGGGGTCCCGGCGATTTTTTCGGCGCGCGGCAGCACGGGCTGCCCAATCTGCGCATTGCCGAACTGGCTGGAGATATGGCGGTATTGCAGGAAGCCCAGCGGGCGGCAAGGGCTGTTCTGGAGGCAGATCCCGAGCTGATTGCCCCCGGCCACGCCGGCCTGAAGGCGGGCGTACGCCAACTTTTCGGTCAAGTGGGCGAAGAGGGGCTGAACTGATAAAAAGCCAAGGGATTTTATCAAATCCCTTGGCTTTTTAATGACACGATTCTGCCATTTAAAGCAACGATTCGGCCGCCGCACAATCCGCTTCCCATTCCGCCCGGCGAATGGAAAAGACCAAATGGGGCATATCCACATTCCAGTAGTGCTTGACGATGGTATCCCGCAGCGTCATCCCGTTGCGCAGCGCGACCCGCTGGCTTGCCGCGTTGGTATCCCGAATGATGGAAAACACCTCCAAAGCGTGAAAATGGGAAAAAGCATAATCACGGCATGCCTTGGCGGCCTCGGTAGCAAAGCCCCGGCGCCAGCAGGACCGGCGGAACAAATAGCCCACTTCCGGTACCGTCCGTTCCCGTACCTGCTGATTGGTAATCCCGCACTGCCCAATCATTTCCCCCGTCTCTTTCCGAACGACGGCCCAAAGCCCGTAACCGTCCTGCCGGTACCGTTCCCGCTGGCGGCGCAGCCAGTCCCAAACCTCGTCTTCAGCGAAAGCATGTTCATAGGCGGTCATTGCCAGCGGGTCCTGCAGTATCGCGCACAGCGCGCCGAAATCCGATTCCTCCATCTCCCGCAGCAGCAAACGCTCTGTTTCCAGAATGGTCATTTTATGATTCCCCCCGCAGATATTCCCTTACGAACCGGTGGATTTATAATGACGGACGCCCACGCGCCAAAACAGGTAGCAGGGTAAAAAGAACACAGCCGGCGCCAACGGAAACAACAGGTTCCAGGCGGAACCGGTGCGGCCCAGCAAGTAAAGCAGCGGATAATACTGCACGCAAGCCATGGGTACCACATAGGTGTAAAACCGAAGCATATCCTTGCCGTAAATGGACATGGGGTAACTGCCGAATTCCCGGCCGCCGTCGGTAAAGATATTGATGACCTCCAACCCCTCGGTGGTATAAAAGCACAGCCCAGCATACAGCAAAAATAAGGCGGAAAACAGCACAATTCCCCCTGCTACCATCAACAATAGCATCAGCACCCGCAGCAACGTCCATGGCACCTGCACGGTGGCAATGGCAAAAATCAAGGTCGCCACAGCCTGTATCAGCCTTCCAAGCCTGGAAAAATCGATTTTAGACGCCAAAACCTGGAACACTTCGTTCCGGGGACGGACCAGGATGCGGTCGAACTCCCCGTTGGAAATGGTGGAGCTGAATGCGTCGAACCCGCGCACAAAGCATTCGGCAAAGGAAAAGGAGAACAGCACCACCGAAAAGCAGAGCAGAACCTCGGAAAACGAAAAGCCCTCTACCGCGTGGAAGCGGTCAAACAAATAGTAGATGCTCAAAAACGCGGTAAAGGTGGTCAGGATTTGGCCGAACAGCGTTAGGAAAAACGAGGTCTTATACTGCATGACACAGCGAAGGTGAATGGAAAAATATTTCAAATACAGGCGCACGGAAACAGTTCCTCCTTTCTAGCAAATGGGACGGAAGGGCTTTTCCCTATCCGCCCTGCACCACGATCCGGCGCAAAGCCCGGCGCATCAGCAGCTTTCCCAGCAGAAGCAGCGCGCAAAGCCATATAAATTGAAGCAATACCCCGGCCACCGCATCGCCGCCCGCCATCGCCCCGCTGTAAATACGCAGCGGGGCGTTCTGCATGGCGGCAAAAGGCAGCAATTCCAGCACCCGGCGAACCCCCTGGGGAAAAAAGGGCAGCGGAATAATGGCTCCCGCCAGGAATTCCACCCCGGCCGCGGCTACGATGCGGATGCCCGCCGGCGAAACCGTGTAAAAGGCGCTGAGGTATATCAGCATGCAAAACGCGACCACTACCAAATAGCCCAAAAGCAACGACAGGCAGAACAGCAGAAACGTGCCGATATCGGGCGGCAGCAACAGACCGTAAGGGGCCGGTAAAAAGAAAGCCACCGCCAGAATGGGCATGCACCGGAGCACCGCCCGTGACATACGGCCCGCCGCAGTCTTGACGAACCACATGCGGTATAAGTCCAGCGGCCTGCAAAGTTCATAGGCCACGCCGCCGTCCATGATGGCTTGAAAAATATCGTTGTCGTAAAACCAGGTCATAAACAGCGCCAAAAAAGCCTGCTGCAGCCAAACATACGCGGTAAGCTGGGAAAATTCCATTGGAAACGATTCCGGCGCGCTGCGGTAAAAGGCGGAAAACAACAGGATTTCCATCAGTCCCCAAAAAAACTGGGTACAAATCCCCGCATAGGCCGCCGACCGGTACTGCAATCCATTGACAAAGCGGATGCGGAAGAAGGTGGCGTATTTTTTCACGTTCCGTTCCCCCTTAAGCAATTTGAAATTCCCGGTACAGGGAAACGACCATTTCTTCTACGCTGGCGCCGCCCACCGACAAGTCGGCAATCTCCAGGCCGCCTGGGGAACCGGCAGCCGTTCTCCATCCACCGCCAACGTCAGCCTGCCCGGCCCCTGTTCCAACACGGCCATTCCCTCCAACGGCTGGTATGCGCCGCCCGAAAACGCGACGGTCAGCTTTTTTTGCGCGCCGTACCGCTTGGTCAAAGTGTCCAGGCCGCCGTCAAGCAAAATATGCCCCTTGCCGATAAGCAGAATGCGGCTTGCCAGCGCTTCGATGTCCTGCATATCGTGAGTGGTCAAAATGACGGTAACCCCCCTTTCGCGGTTGATTTCCCGGATGAAGGAACGCACCGCCATTTTGGATACCGCATCCAAACCGATGGTGGGCTCGTCCAAGAATAAGATTTTAGGATTATGCAGAAGGGACGCCGCGATTTCGCACCGCATCCGCTGGCCCAGGGAAAGCTGGCGCGCCGGGGTCTGCAAGATCGTGCCCAAATCCAGCAGTTCTGCCAGCCGGTTTAAATTCTGGCGAAAATCCTGCTCTGGAACGCGGTAAATATCGCGCAGCAGCTGAAAAGAATCCGCTACCGGCACATCCCACCACAGCTGGGAACGCTGGCCGAATACCACGCCGATTTCCGCCACATGGTTCACACGGTCTTTCCATGGAACCCGCCCGTTGATTAGACAGCGGCCGCTGTCCGGCGTCAGGATGCCGCTCATCACCTTTATGGTACTGCTTTTTCCCGCTCCATTGGGGCCTAAATAACCCACAATTTCACCTTCTTCAACAGCAAAGGAAACCCGGTCCAAAGCGCGGATGGTTTCGTACTCCTTGTGAAACAACGCGCGGACCGCATTGCCAAACCCCGCGTTCCGCCGCGCCACCCGAAAAGCCTTGCTTACTTCCTCCATCACGATCATCCCTTGTTTTCCCCCTCTCTTGAAATAAGCGCAAAAAGGGCGCTTCTGCATTCCGTCAGAAGCGCCCCCTAGCTATGTTGTCGCCCTTTACGCCGGAACGGAACACGCAAGGATACGCCGCCTGTTTGCTGCCGTCTTGTTCCAGCGATTCATCCCCAATGCCCCTTCCCTGCGATTTGATTGTCCCATATAAAAGGAAAAATAATTATATTCCGTAACGATGGCGCTGTCAAGCACTTTTACGCCGCCCCGCCAGATTTACACCGGTTCTTCGCGGCAGACCACAGCCAAAGCGCTGGCCCCCGCCCCATCCCGCCGAACCTCGATACGGGCAGGAATAAGCTCCTGCAGCTCCTCCACATGGGAAATGAGTCCCACCACGCGGCCGGACTGCCGGATATGCCCCAGGGACTGCATGACGGTTTCCCGGGTTTCGCGGTCTAATGTGCCGAACCCCTCGTCGATAAAAATAGAATCCATGCGCACGCCCCCGGCATTGCGCTGCACCGCGTCCGCCAAACCGAACGCCAGGGACAGGGAAGCAAGGAACATTTCGCCGCCGGACAACGTCCCCACCGGCCTGCTTCCGCCGCGGAACCCGTCGACGGCTTCCAGCTCCAGCCCCTTGTAACCGCCGCCGGCAATGTCGCCGCTGCGCCGGGCCAGCTGGTACCTTCCGCCGCTGAGCTGATCCAGATACTGGTTGGCGGAAAAAAGAATGTCGTCGAGCATTAAACCCAGCACGAACTGATGAAGCGGGGTTTTAGCGCCGTTTTTGCCGCTGAGCAGCCGCTGCAGCTTTTGCAGCCGCCGCGTTTCCTCTTCTCTGGCCGCAAAGTTCCGGTCCATTTGCTCCATACGGTTCCAAGCGTTTTCCAGCCGCTCCAGAAGGGTGCGCGCCGCGCCCAGCGCTTCATCCGCGGCGGTTTTTTCCGCCCGGCAGTCCTGGTAACGCTGCGCGGCGGCGGGCAGGTCTTTTTTTTCTTTTTCCTCTGCCGCGCCCTCCAGCTGTACGCATTGTTCCCGCCTGGTCCGCAGCGCAATCTGGTATTGGCGCAGTTCCTCCTCCCACGCGTCAACCGTCTCCCGCGCTGGCGGCGGCGCGGCGAAATCCGTCAGGGGGGACAGCGCCCGTGCAAGGGCCTCGCGCTCAAAGGCTTGCAGCGCTTCGGCGCTTGCCGCCTCCGCCGCGTGCCGGGCTTTCTGGGCGGCAGCAAGGCGCTCCGCCCCTTGCACCGCGTCCGACTCGGTGCGCCGGATCATTTCCCGTTGCCGCCGAAGCGACGTTTCCAGCTGTTGGAGCTGTTCCCGCTGGATTTCCAGCGCTTTTTGCTGGGCGGCGGCAGACTCTCCTTCCGCCGATTCCCCGGCCGTTGCGTCCAGTTTTCCCGCCAGTACGCCCATTTCCAGATTGGCACGCTGCGATTGCTCCCGCGCTTGTTCCAGGTCAGCCGCCGCTTCCTCGCGCCGGACCTGGCATTCCCTTACCTTTTTTTCCGCATGCGGCAACTGTTCTGTCGCTCTCTTTTGCCGCGCTTCGGCATCTTCCAGCGCGGTCAAGGCGCGCTGATTTTCTTCCCTGCCCACGCCGTACCGGCCACAGCGGTCTTTCACTGTTTGCAGCAAAGAAGCGGCGCTTTCGGCCATGCTTTTGGCCTGATACCATTCCTGAGCCGAACGCAAGGCCAGCTGTTCCACCTTTTCCAGCTGCTGCCGAAGCAGCCGGATCTGCTCGGGACTGCTGACCCCTTCCGGCGGCTGCGCCAAAACCGGATGGTGGACCGCGCCGCACACCGGGCAGGGCAAGCCTTCCTGCAAACCGTTTGCCAGCGCGGCCGCATCGTGCATCCTTTCCCGCTGCTCCGCCTCGGCCAGCTTTTCCCGATAAACCGCAAGGCGGACGCGGTACCCTTTATCCTGTTCTTCCCGCTCCGCCGCCAGACGCGCGGTCTCGGCCGCGCTTTTTTCGCTGGCATCCAAACTGTTGTATTCCTCCCGAATTTCCTTGCACCGCCGCAGTGACGCTTGGGTATTCGGCAGGCTGTTTGCCTGATCCCGCAGGGAAGCAAGCCCGTCTTCCGCCAATCGAAGCGCTTCTTCCGCTTCGGCAAGCGTCCGCTCCGCACGGTTAAACGCCTGCAAAAGAATTCTGCTTTTTTTAGCCAGCGATTCCCGCTCGCCTTTTAGCGCTTCCAGCCGCCGCGCCCGTTCCAGGCGCCCCTGGGTTTCCGCCATCCCCCGTATGATGCCGCTCTTTTCTTGTTCCGTCTTAGCCAAAAGTTCCTGCAACGCGGGCAGGCCATTCCTAAGCGCTTCGGCTTT
>CABQAC010000018.1 GCA_902462035.1 uncultured Eubacteriales bacterium | reverse complement strand
TTCCCAAAACTTTGGATGACTACTACAACTGCCTAAAAGCCGTCAAAGCGGCCAAACCGGACGTGATTCCCTTGGTTATAGATGGAAATTTTGGACGGCTTACTGATTTTATGGGCGCCTTTGGTATTTATAGCGACCGCAACGCCAACTTCTTAATAGAAGACGGACAAGCTGTTTTTCCGCTTCTGACCGACCGGGGAAAAGAATTTATTCAGTATATGAATAGGCTTTATACAGAAGGATTGATCAGTCCGGAATTCCTGGTGGATAAAGAAACCATGCAAAAAATGATTGGCGGAAACGGTTTTATGATGTCCATCAATGTAGTAGAAATTGTCAGACAAATGGACGCGTTTAAAGAAAAAAATCCAGGTGGAAAGCTGGAATATATCGCCCCTCCCGTGGGTAAAAACGGGGAACAGGGGCATCTATCCCAGGCGCTTGTTAGCATGGCCTGGATTGTTCCAAAGACAAGCGAGGATAAAGCATACGACTGCGTGGCTTTTTTGGAAAAATGCAATGCCGACGAAGAGATTGTCAACCGTATCTGCCTTGGGGAAGAAGGCGTGCATTACCAAAAAAATGGCGACGAAATTAAAACGCTTCCCGCCTTTGCCGATATTACTTATAAAGGCTATTACAGCCGGATACTTTTGGATAATAGCTGGGATAATTACGCAAACAAATTGGAAGGGTTTGACAAGCCCAGCGCCTATGCAGAACAGTACAAAAAAACAAATGAGGTTCTTTACGCGCCGTTTGACGTGCCTGCAAGCGGAAGTTTCAACGCTCAATTACAACAGACCGTTCTGGACGGCGTTATGGAAATGATCGTAAAAGGATACAGCGACGAAAAGTTTGAAGAACTCAAAGCAAAATTTGATGCGGAAAAAGGTAATAAAATACTGGAGGAATACCAGGCCTGGTATGACGCACAATCATAACGCATTCCGGACGCCAGGCGCAGCGCGCCTGGCGTCCGGAACTTCTTATCTGTGCCGAAAGAGAAAAGGAGGCCCAATAAGTGGAAACTGTGATTGCCGACGTGGCTATTATCGGAGGCGGTTCCGCGGGAGTCGGCGCCGCGTACCGGCTGCAAAAAGCGGGAAATATAAAAGTGATCCTAATAGAACGCAACGCGGGGCTGGGAGGCGTTTCAGTATTTGGAGGCGTCAACTGCTGGGAACCGGGTATTGGCGGTCCAGGGATTCATTCCACCCTTGCCCGGAGATTGCTGTCTCAACCTGGCGCCGCCTGCGTAGGGAAGTCTACCGATTTTCCCAACAGCAAAATCCGTTGGGGACTTTCCCGTTCCTGTGAATCACCTTACGAAGCAACGTGCCTGCGTGCTGGCGTCTCCAAAACCCAGTGGCGAAGATTCCACTTTGAGCCGGATGCGATGTGTCAAGCGATGCGCGGACTTTTTCATCAAGACAGTATTCAATTTTTGTTCGGCGCACAACTGGAAACAGTCGAAAGACGCGACCGCCGTATCTGTTCTGTCGGGATACGCAAGGAAAACGGCGAGATGCTCCGGGTGCTGGCTTGCCTGTATTTGGACTGCTCGGGCGACATTGCGCTTGCACGGCAGACGGGTTGCGGATACTGGTTCGGCGAAGACAGCGCCGGCCGGTTTGGGGAACCTTCCGCGCCTGAAAAGGCCAGTAATACGGTAAATGCGCCCAGCCTTATTTTTCGCGTAAGCAAGAGCAACGCTCCTGCATATCAAAATGATCTGAGCGAAGATTTGGAGGCGCCGGTTCGCCAGTGGATGCAGAAAACAGTAGAAACGGAAAATTTGGTAAGCGCAATCAATGAGTATCCTAATGGCGACCTGAATGTAAATATGCTTCCAACCATGGAGAGCACCGAATTTTTCCGGCTGGGTTACCAAAAGGCGATGGAGATTTGCCAGGCGCGCGTTTGGCGCTATTGGGAATGGATGAGACGCGAAAAGGGATTTGGAGACTATCGAATCCAATCCATTTTCCCGATGATGGGTATCCGGGAAAGCTGGCGGCTTTCAGGCGTTTATACGCTAACCGAGCAGGATGTTCGCGCCGGACTTGGAAATCAACGCCACGCAGATCGGGTGATAGCTCTGGCCGATCACGCGTTGGATACCCATGGAAGAACCAAAATACAAGGTGCGCGCTGTCCGGAGCTTCTGCGTCCTTATGGAATCCTATATGACTGTATGCTACCGGTAGAGGTGGATAATCTGTTGGTTGCCTGCCGCGGCAGCTCGTTCAGCCATATTGCCGCTTCTTCGGCACGGCTCTCCCGTACAATGCTGTCTTTAGGCGAGGCGGCGGGCGAAGCGGCAGCTTGGTGTTGCAGGATGAGACAGGATTTTCCGCAGGCGAATTTATCGCATCTTCGCAGTGTCTTGCAGTTGCCCCAGATGGAGGAAGCGCTGTTTACGCGGTTTGATATGTAGCGTGGGATGCGTTATTTTACATAAAGAAAGGGAAACAACATGAACAGTTTAAGACGCGAGGTCGTGGTGATGGACCATGACATCCGGCACCGGCGTATGGTGCGCATCAGCGCGGAAGGCAATATCCTGCAATCTTTTGACGTGGAATACGGGCTGGATCTTCACCTACTTCCAAACGGTCACACGCTGGTCAACGGCAGAAAATTTATTGTCGAATTGGACCGGCATTTTGACGAAGTATGGCGTTATTCCGTTGAGAAGCTGGAGCTGATGTCCTGTACCCGCCTGGAAAACGGAAATACTCTGATCGGCGATATTGGCAGCAAATCTGTATATGAGCTAACACCGCGCTGGGAAAAAGTCTGGGAAATGCCATTTCCCCACAACCCATCGGCCCAAGAATTCCATGAGCTGTTCCGCATGATCCGTCCCATGCGCAACGGCCATCTGCTGATCGCCTGGCACGAAGCGAAAAAGGTCGGAGAATTTAACCGGCAAGGCGATTTGGTTTGGAGCTGCGATCTTCCGGCAGGGCCTTACGAAGCTTTTGAACTGGAAAACGGAAATATTTTGGTCAGCGTCGGTCCGGGCGGGCAGATAGCGGAAATTTCTAAAAGCCATGGGGTTGTATGGGTTTTTGACATGTGCAGGGATGCTGGTCTAGAACGGGGATGGATTGCAGGACTCTGCCGGCTTCCCGATGGGAATCTTGTATTTTCCGATTCCAAATGGGATCGTCTGATCGAAATCAGCCCCGACAAACGGATCGTGGGGATTTTTCAGGAACCCGATATTTTACTGCATCCCTCCTCACTGGAGGTAGTTGACCGGTATTCAAAAAGCTGAGACAGGGAGATAAATGCCATGCGTATTCTGATAACCGGCACAACCGGATTTTTAGGCTCCAGAATTCGCCGGGTGCTGGAGACTGGGGAAGGCCATCATGATATTTCCGGATCTGACACAAAAAGCTGCGATATTGGAGACTTTCAGGCAGTAAAGATGCTTTTTGATAGGACGCGTCCGGAATTGGTAATCCACTGCGCGGCCATCGGGGACATCGGCATATGTGAAACAAACCCGAGTGCCGCTATGCGGGTAAACGTAGCGGGAACGCGGCATATTGCCTCCTGTTGCGCGGACTATGGGGCAAAGTTGATTTCAATCAGTTCCGACCAGGTATATGACTATTACTCCATGCAACCTCTTAACGAATATTCAACGCCTGCACCGGCCAATTTTTACGGCGTTACCAAGCTGCGCGGCGAAGCGGTGGTGCGCGCATTGGTTCCCCGCCATTATATTTTGCGGTTAGGATGGCAGTACGGCATAAAAGAACCGGGCCTGCCACCCAGCCGGGATGGTATTGTCGAACAATTGGAACGCTGCCTGAAAGAAGAGATGCCGGTTTATTATACCGAAAATGTACGGCAAAACATCACTTATATTTATGATACCGCTATGGCGGTGCGTGCCATGGCGGAAGGAAAAATCCCGTATGGCACCTATAATGTTGCCAGCGAAAACGGACTGACCGAAAGGGAAACCAAGGCGCTAATTCTGCGTCGTCTGGGTGCGGACGGCGATTTTATTCGTCGAATGCTGATAATCAAGCCCGGAAGCCGCCCGTTTGACCTGCGTGCGGAACCATTGAACCTGAGACTTGCCGGATACGATTTTCCAACGTTTGAAGATGGGCTGGAGCGTTGTTTAAGGAAGGATGAAAACAGATAGATACATATAAGAAGGAGGACGTTAAATGAAGCTGGGAGTTGGCGAGTGGGGATTTCGGGAACTGGAATTTGAGGAACACTGCAAGATTGCGGCGAATTTGGGGTTCCGCTATCTGGAACTGGGAACCGGCGGAGATTTTATCGGCCGTTTATCGGCGGACATGTCGGATCAGGCGCAACGCCTGCTCAGGGAATGCATTGCCGACTATGGTCTTAAAACACCGTTTATGTGTGTGGAAAATGATTTTACAAAAGGGTCCCGCGCCGATTTGGAACAATCGCTGGAACAGCTCCACAAAGAAGCGCTGTTCGCCCAAAAATTCGGCGTAACGCATCTTCGGCTGTTTGCAGGTTTTACGCCGATTGCTAATTTTACAGAACAGACCTGGAGCAATATGCTGGATGCCTTGCGTACAGCCAACGAGATCTGCCAAAGCCTGGGAATGCAGATTTCGATAGAAACGCACGGAGCGCTTACGCCTTTTGGTATGGGCGTAAAGCATACCCCGACCGCTTCCACAGATAAAGCTGCGCTTAAGCGAATGCTAAAGAGCCTGCCTGATTCGGTGGGAATTAACTTTGATCCTGGGAATCTTAAGCCTGTCCAAAGGGAAAGTCTGGAAAGCTACGCCGATTTGCTGGAGAACAGGATTAATTACTGTCATTTGAAAGACTGGATTCAAAACGACGATGGTTCCTGGACTGCCGCCGGTGTGGGAGACGGAGATATTGACTGGCAGAGTCTGCTCAAGAAGATACACTATGACGGAATTTATTTGATCGAGTATGAACCGACGCACGATGTAGAAGACGGTATTCGCCGCAGCTTGGATTTTCTGCGCCGTATTGTGCCGGAAATAGAGTTATAATAGGAATAGAAAAAAGGCCGTCCTTTGGCGGCCTTTTCTGCATCAAATCTCTATTTTATATGACGTTGACAAATCGCTATTCAATATTATAGCCGGTCATAAAATTACAGATATAACAGAAAAGCATGCATTGCGAGAGCGCGAAAACAACCGCGGGAAGAAAGCGAAAAAACAAAATAAAAGGTAAGAATTAGAATATAAAATAAATGCATGAATAATATGCGAATTACCTACATTTCTTTACTTTTAATCACTGCTAAAATCTGTATGAATACTGGATATTTAAATGATATGCGAGTTGATTTAACTATATATTATTTTTATTTATAAGTATTAAAAGACGATAAACATAGCCTCACCCTCTACATAATACTTTGCCAATTTGATATAATGTAGGCAGACAAGAAAATACCGGGAGGGGACGTCAATGATCCAAAAGAAAAAGACAAGCCTGGGCAGGTCTATTTTGCTTGTTTCCATACTTTGCACAGTCATCCCTTCCCTTGTTGTCGGCATTGCAGTACATACCATGCTTTACCGTGTTCAGATGCAGTATGCGGAGGAAAAGATTATGATCCAAACCGATATTATTTCCGAATCGGTAACGAAGAACAACTATCTTGTTTCGCAATTGCTGCATGCAATTTCAACCAATACAACGGTTCGTTCGCAAATTTCCTGGCCAGGGAAATTGGCCTTTCCTTATGAAAATTACAAAAATACAAAATATATTGAAAATGAATTATTTGTCCAGACCGGAGAAGCCTTAGGCCAGGAATATGCGCTTTTTCTGCTTACAGGAACGGATTTGTATTTTAATATCGCTTCCCTGCAGGCAGACTTTACCGTGCAGGAATACCGGGATTATTTAACAAAGAATTATCTTGACCCCTTTAAAATCGACGCGTATCGGGCAACATGGCTCAAAATGGACGAACGGCTATTTGGAAAACCCATGTTGACCTATGCAAGGCGTCTGCCTTTTTTGGGAGATGCCGGAGAGGCAGTATATTTGTTATTGTTTATTGATCCGGGTCTCCATTCCAATAACTTAGGCTCCATCTTATTGGGAGAAGAGGATGAAGTTTATCTGATTGATGCGGAGGGAAATCTGCTTTATTCTCTAGGAGGCGGAGCGGGCAGCGTCCCAAATCATATGGAGATGCAGGAAAATGGGCATTGGTTTTCAAAAGGGCAGGATAAACTGATGAAAACCTACCAGTATCAGGATGGACAGAAACTAGTCATCTGCGTTTCAATTGGGGGGTTACAGCGCAGCCTCCGGCTGATCCGAATCATTTTAGTAGGGTCGGTGGTTTTCATGGTAAGCATAGCGCTGTTTATTGAGATGGGGCTTCTTAAAAAAGCGACTGGTTATCTCCATGCGCTTGCAAAAAGCGCTCACCAGATCAGCCTGGGTAATTTTGAAGAACGGCCTGAGCGTCAGGATATTCTCGAAACCGATCAGCTCGCATTGGCAATCGACCACATGCGGAGTCGTTTAAAACGGCAGTTCAAAAATATTCAGCAGCAACAAGAAGTTAATATTGCGTTGGAAATCAACGCCTATCAATCAAGATTGAATCCTCATTTTGTATTTAACACCTTAAATGATATTAAATGGATGGCATTGTCCGAACCAAAAGAACGGATCGTAGATATTATTTCGGAGCTTGGCAATATTTTGGAAAGCACAGTTCGCCCCAGAGACGGAATGCTAACGGTGCGGGAGGAAATTGCCTTGCTGTACAGCTATATGAATATTGAGCATATGAAATACCGGGATCGATTTCATATGCATATTTTAATTGACCCTGCGATAGAGTCATGCAAAATCTTTTCACTGCTTCTTCAGCCGTTAATCGAAAACGCAATTTTCCATGGGATTGGACGAAAGCCTTTTATTCATATCCAAGTGGAAGGATACCAGGAACAAAATATGCTGATTTTTAAGATAAAAGATGATGGATGCGGTATGTCCAAGGAACGGATAGAAGAAGTGATGAACGGTTCCCTGAACGGCAGGCATATCGGCCTACTCTCCTCTAAAAAGCGGATCGAATTAAAATATGGGAAGCCCTACGGTCTTGAAATAGAAAGCGTACCCCAAAAGGGAACGTGTATCACGATTCGGTTTCCAAAGATTATAGAAGATCACAGGGAGGATAAAAATGAAGAAGATCGTGATTGCAGAGGATGAGTACTTTGTCCGCTGTGGGATTGCCAACGGAATCGATTGGGAACAACACGGTTTTCAAATTGCAGGCGTTGCGGAAAATGGAGAACAGGCACTGGAGCTGGTCCGCCGCTGTTTGCCTGCCGTGTTGATTACTGATATTCGCATGCCGGTAATGGATGGTCTCTCTTTGATACGGGAGGCGAAAAAAATATGGCCGATGCTTAAAATTATTATTCTTACCGCATATTCGGATTTTGAATATGCGCAAGAAGCAATTCAGCTTGGTGTAAACGACTATGTTCTTAAACTGTCGGCAAAACCGGAAGATATACTCCAGCGCATTCAAAGACTATTTGGCTCAGACAAAGTGGCAGCCCCCTCTTGCCCGGTAATCCAATTCGACAAGCCGTATTGTGTTGCTGCGATTTGCATTCCAAATAACATGGGACAGGAACAGAAAAAGCTTATCGCCCACTGTGCGAAATATCTGCAAGAGCAGTTCAGCGAACCGAATCGATTTTTTCTAACTTGTATAGAAGACGGCATTGCTTATATGATCTGTTTTCTTCCCCAGGATACGTTGATCAGGCAGCTTAATCGATTGGTTTATTTTGTCAGAGATACTTATGAATTTGAACTCATGGTTGGAGTAAGTCCGGCCTGTCGTAATGAGGAAGAACTGTTCGAGGGGAAGAGAATGGCGCGGGATGCCTGTGATTACAATTTTTATCAGACTGGCGGTCGAGTGACTGCTTATCGGGAAGGAATACTCACGCCGTTTCGATTTAGCGTCAGTGAAAATGAAGTGCGCAAGGCAATGGAAAGCCGGAGTGATGATGAACTGCATCAGGTACTGGACGGGCTGCTAAAAAAATTGCCGTTTACATCGGTTTCCGACTGCAAGAGCACCTGCATCGATTTTTTATATCGGGTGGTTTCCTGCCTGAGAAATAGCGGGAGATCGATACCGCATCATCTTGAAACAGTAGACAAAATGGCGGCTTATATTGGGAAGATTGAGTCTTTTCAGGCGCTTTCTCAGGAAATGCAGGACAGCCTAGACACACTTTACCAGTTGTCAATAAAGGATTTGGATACATACCGCAGCGTTGTTTATAAAATGAAGGTGGCAATTGACCGAAATTTCCCCATGGATCTGGATCTTGGCTTTTTTGCTCAATCGCTTCATTTAAGTTATTCCTATCTGAGTACGCTGTTTAAAAGCGAAATTGGCATGACCTTTAAAGAATATCTGAATTTAGTACGAATCCAAAATGCATGCGAACTATTAAAAAAAAGAAATTGTTCTGTAAGCGAAGCGGCAGAATTGGTCGGGTATTCCAACCCTTATTATTTTAGCAAGGTCTTTAAAAAAAATACAGGATATAGTCCGGCAAAATACCGCAAAAGATTTGATATGACATAATCTTTCAAATAATCTTAACGCTATACCTGATTATGCATTCAGTTTCTGTATTTCTTTGCAGGAGCTTACCATACCTGTTCGTTTCTTCTTATTGCTTTTTATAAGCCTTCGCGGATTTCGGGCATCAAAAAAACAACAAACGGCATTTTTTATCTGTCGAAATGTGCTAGAATAAAGAAAAATAACAAGAAAGGGGATTTTTCCATGGCTTTGGATCTGCTGCCCGCGGACGTCCGCGAGCGGTACCGTATTTTTGAATGGCGAAACGCGGTTTCCATCCTTCACTGCGATTACCCGGACCAATTGCGGGATATCGTTGATGTTCTGCGGGCTTTTCAGTTGACTCGCACCGATATCCTGACGCCCGGAGGCCGCAAATCCCCCATCGCGGCGCGGTTGGATTCCGGCTTTTACAGCCGGGGCTGGACGGAAAAATGGTTCCGCATCCATACCGACATCGACGGTACGCCGGTGGAAATCCCCACCCATGGTGTGGATTGCTTCCAAAATAAAGTAGGCGTAGAGGTGGAATGGAACAACAAGGATCCCTTTTACGACCGGGATCTCAACAATTTCCGCCTTCTGTTCGATCTGATGGCGCTGGACGTGGGGGTTATCATCACACGGGACAGCAGCCTGCAGCACATTTTCGACCGGCTGGGCAAGGGAAAGTCCTACGGCCCCTCCACCACCCATTGGAACAAGCTGGTTCCCCGGGTAAAAGGCCAGGGATCCGGCGGCTGCCCGCTGTTATTGGTGGGGATTACCCAGCAGGTATACCGCGACGACTTATAACCGGGGGAAAATTTCCAAAATCGCCTCGAATACATCGATCTGTTTGACCAGCGTGCGGCCCATGGTGCTGTGCTGATAAGGCAGAAGCTTCAGCCGCAGGGTATAAGCCGGTTCCACGGTGTTGTAGGCGGCAAACAGGCGGCTGATATCCAGCGTGCGGGTGCGGTTGTTCTGGATTTGGCGCTCCAGCATCCGGGCAATGCGCCGGTCCAGCTTGCCCGCCGCCTGTTCCCGCAGGGGCATAAGCTGGCGGTTGAAGGTTTGATATGCGTCCAAGATTAACTGGTTTAAGGGCATCATGGTGTTTGCGCTGTTGCTGTAACTCAGTACCAGGCTGCACCCCTTGTCCCGCAGTCGTTCGAACATGGCGGTAAACGCCCCCTCCACCTGGGTGGCGATGCAAAACGGAGACTGATGCCGCCCTTCACGGTACCGGCCGTCAAAGTGGACGGCGGGGTAATCGTACCGTACCAGCGTTTCTAAAATGTGATAAAATCGCGAGTAATGTACAAAACAATAGGGCGGGTCCGCGTAAACCAGCGTGCCGTCCGGCAGACGGTCGATACAGGCCAGGTAATCCTCGGCAACGGTCTGGCAGCGCAAATGATTGCCTGTCAGCACATGGCGCAATTCCTGATATTTGCGGATAAAAAAGGGTTCGAGCTGTTTGCGGCGGTAGATCAGAATGTCTTCCATGGACCGTTCGGTCTGCGCCTTGCGGAATTGGGCATAGTGGCCGGTGCTTTGGGAATTGTAGGCCATGGCGAACATCAGGCAGCCCATCAGGGCGTTTTTCAGCGCTTCATCCGTTACCTCGATGTCGATGACATACCGGCAGCAGTCGATCCAAACGCATTGGGCAAAATTCCAATAAGTCCCAGCGTAATATTGGGCAAACAGGTGGTACCGCCGCACGCATTCCGCCGGACTTTCGGCCAGGCGCCGGGCAAAGTCCGCGTCGTCAATCAGCCCGCGCTGTTCCTCTTCCACGGCGTTAAACGCTGTGAGCGTGAATGTCCGGTCGTAGGAAAACTGTTCGAACAGGTCGTCAAAATCCGACTGCCAGGCACGCACGCAGTCCTGAACTTTCGCGACCCAGCTTTCCACGGGCGGGTACCGGTTCCAGCGGTACGCGGCGGTATACACGCTGCCCAGCACCGCGGTGTATGCTTGAATATCGTTGGAGATGTACAAAAGATCGTTTCGGCGCAGCGCGCCCGCCAGGGTGCAGGAGCCGGAAAACAGGTCGCAAACCGGCTGCCCGTCCCGGTGGCCCCGGTTCATACTTTGTACAATCGGCCCAATAATTTCCGATTTGGAACCCATGTATTTAATCAGGCTGGGAATGGTACGGCTGCGCATGAGCATATCTTCGTATCCTCTCCTTGGCTTGCCGGCGGTGCGGGCAGCCCGGTTCCTCCCAAACAAAAGGGAGGAACCCTTTTTATAAAGCATAAAGTATTTTAGTGTTGCAAAAGGCCGCGGCGTCGCGGCGCCCAACACTATTATAGCACACCGTACAACCGGATTGCTATCCTCAAATCTTTTCCCGCAGTCCCAAAAAAGGCCCCCAAGCACAAATGCGCTTGGGGGCCTTGCGGTGTGAAATCTTCAAAACCAAGTTAAATGCCCGCCGTATAGTTGGGAGCCTCTTTTGTAATTTGAATATCGTGCGGATGGCTTTCCCGCAGTCCCGCGCCGGTAATACGGATAAACCGGGCCTTTTCGTGCAATTCGGGGATGGAGCCGCACCCGGTATAACCCATGCCGGACCGCAGGCCGCCCATCATCTGGAAGATCGTATCCGAAACCGGCCCCTTGTAGGGCACCCGGCCCTCCACCCCTTCGGGCACCAATTTTTTGGCTTCGCCCTGAAAGTACCGGTCGCTGCTGCCTTTGGCCATGGCGCCCAGGCTGCCCATGCCGCGGTAGACCTTGAACTGGCGGCCTTGATAAAGCTCGGTCTCCCCGGGGGATTCCTCGCAGCCGGCTACCAGCGAACCGACCATCACCACATTGGCGCCTGCCGCCAATGCCTTGACGATATCGCCGGAATACTTGACGCCGCCGTCGGCAATGATGGGAACGTTATATTTGGCGGCCGCGCAGGCCGCGTCGTAAACGGCGGTAACCTGCGGCACGCCGATACCCGCCACAACGCGGGTGGTGCAGATGGAGCCGGGGCCGATGCCGACCTTCACACAGTCCGCCCCTGCATCGATCAGGGCGCGAGTGCCTTCGGCGGTAGCGACGTTGCCTGCGATCAGCTGTACGTTGGGGAAAGCGGTTTTCACTTTTTTGACCGCGTTGATGATGTCCCTTTGGTGGCCATGGGCCGAATCCAGCGCCAACACGTCCACCTGTGCCTTGATCAGTTCCGCAGCGCGTTCCAGCACGTCGCCCGTTGCGCCGATGGCGGCGCCCACCAGCAGCCGCCCGTTGCCGTCCCGCGCGGAATTGGGATACTGCACGCTTTTTTCAATGTCCTTAATGGTGATCAGGCCCTTTAAGTAGCCGTTATCATCCACAATGGGCAGCTTTTCGATTTTGTGCCGGCGTAAAATCTCCTGCGCCTGCCGCAGGGTGGTCCCCACCGGCGCGGTAACCAGGTTTTCCTTGGTCATGACTTCCGAAATTTTCTGCGCAAAATCCGATTCCGTCATAAACCGCAGGTCGCGGTTGGTCAGGATGCCGACCAGCTTGCCGTCGCGGCACACCGGCACGCCGGAAATTTTATATTTTGCCATAAGATCGTTGGCTTCGCTGACGAGGTGGTCCGGAGAAAGGAAGAACGGATTGACGATTACGCCGTTTTCAGAACGTTTAACGCGGTCCACTTGGTCGCATTGCTGCTCGATGGACATATTTTTATGGATAATGCCAATACCGCCCTCCCGGGCGATGGCGATGGCCATCCGGGTTTCGGTGACCGTATCCATGGCCGCTGTCATCAGCGGCGTGTTCAGCTTGATCTTCCGGGTCAGGTAGGTGGAGACATCCACCTGCTTGGGAAGCACCTCCGACGCAGCCGGAATCAGCAGTACGTCGTCAAACGTCAGGCCCTCTTTACCGAATTTGTCCGCACACATACCGTTCATTTTGCTACCTTCCTTTCGCCTTTGGCAGGCTAAAACCTGCCGCCCTTTTTCCACGTCCCGTCAAGTTTCGTCAACCTTCCAAGAAAAAAAGGTACTAAAAAAATAGCAATCACACCGCCGGCTGTTGCCGGAACGTTATGCCGTTGGCCGGTCCGATGTTCCTGCTATTAATAATTATTAATTGTATCATCGCATAAATTTCCTGTCAACCCTATTTTGCCCGCACCCGCATACAGAGAAAACAGGCCGTACCGCCCGGATTTTCGGTCAATATGCCGGATGGCATGGTAAGGCGGGAAAGGGAGGCAAAAAAACAGGAGCCGCGCCCTTTTGCAGCTCCTGTTTTTCAGCCCGCTTGCCGTATCGGACGGCATCCTAAGGCCGAATGCCCCCAGCGGCATCCCGCTGAATGATGACTGGGCGCAGCCCGCCGTTGCGGCCGCAAATTACAAAACCGAACGTTTTGAACCGCATGCCGTAACGAGAGAATACGTCGTTCTCCGCCGTGCTTGGGCCAGCCGGCACTCGTACGCCCGGCAAAATCCCGGACTAGGGCGGCTTTTCAGACGGCGATTTTAATCTTTTCCTTGGGGCGCGCCCTCTTTCCCGTCCGCGGGCGGATCCAGCCAACGCCGCCGTATAAACGGCGGCTCCACGCGGGGGCTTTCCAGCCCCCGGTAAGCAGTGGGCTTGCGGAACGTATTGCCCATCATTTCGCTGGCGCGGTACGCCCGCAGCGCGTCCAGGTCGAATTCCGCCAGATAAAGATCCTCGGTGGTGCTGTTGGCCAAAAAGACCGTCATGTCCAAATCCCGCCCCGCGTCATCCCAAGGCCGTGGGTCGAAGGCGCAGGACAACCCGCCGTTTTCCCCTGGCGGATTGGCCATGGCGATGGCGGCCATGTTTTCGTAAGCCCGGGTACGTATGGCGCCGACACGGTTTTTCATGGCGCCGCAGCAGTTGGGCACCAGAATAACTTCCGCCCCCTTCAGCATCAGCATCCGCGCGCTTTCGGGATATTCCCGGTCATAACAAATCATCACGCCGATTTTGACGCCGTCAAAATCGCAGACCTTAAATTCCTCTCCGCTTTCGAGCAGACATTCAGCGGAAAAGTCGCAGGTGTGCACCTTGTCGTACTGCATGAGAACCTTGCCGCTTTTATCGATGAGGATGGCGCTGTTTCTGGGCCGGCGGCGGCCTTTGGTAAAGCAGGTCAGCACAATGCCGATGGAAAGCGATCCGGCCAGTTTGCAGAAGGCCGCGGTCTCGGCGCCATCCGGCTGGACGGCGGCGGCCGCCCATTCCTGGTACGCGGGATTTTGCATGACCGTTTCCATGGAGGCGCCGTAGTGGTCCCTGCTATACAGGCTGTCCTCAGGGATTCCTGGCTCCAGCAACGGGAACGTATAGCCCTGCAGCCAGCATTCGGGAAAAAGAACGATATCCGCCCCCCGTTCCTTTGCCAGGCGCACCAGCCGGAATGCTTTTTCCTGGTTCAATGCGCGGTCCCGCCCGGCGTAAGCCGCCTGCGCTACCGCGACCCGAAGCGTTTTTGCCATTGTCCCCCACCTTTCCGCGCCTTGTACCGGGGTTTTTATTCCGCCATAAAAGGCGCCAGCGTTAGTTCGAAGCGGAAATTCCCCTGCAGGCGGTACTGTTCCAGAAGTTCCGGCCCGCAGCTGTTGGAGCCAACGCCGCTTTGGGCCGCGTCCAGGCACAGTACCACGTGGCCGCATTCGGCCAGTTCAAAATTGTGGCGTTTTTCGGTTAGTTCCTCCTGGGTGTAGTGGGAAGCGTTAAAGCAGAATCCGTTTGGCTGCCAGGCGCGCAGTCCAAGCGCGGAATTGCGCAGCTCTACCTGCTGGCAGTTCCAATGGCTTCCGTTCTCCTGGGGTTTGATGTAATCCTCGTGCAGGGCGCGGACCGCGCTTTCGAAACAGCCCAGGTAACTGGCCCGGTGCTTGTCAACGTAGCTTTCCAGCGGGCCGTAACCAAAGTAGGAGACCTGTTCCATATCGTCCGGCAAAAACAGCCGCAGCCCGAACCGGGGCAGGAAGGGCGTGACCGGGCACTTTTTGACGTCCATTTCGATCCGGACCGTTCCGGCCGCGTCCACCGTCCACACCGCGTCAATATCCAGCACGCGCTGAATGTACACCGGCGTGATGGCCACACGGGTGCGCAGGGTGACGGTTTGGCCGGTCTGCTCCACCCGGGTTTCGTAACCCCGGCTGCCGGACCGGTGGTAACCGCACTTTTGCCATTGGTCCCGCACCCGGCGGTCGTTATCGGTAGGAGCGCGCCAAATGTTGTAGGACATGGGCTTTTCCAGTAAATTGTTGTTATGGTACACCATGCGGGCAAACGCGCCAGTGTGCTTGTCGTATTCGTACCGGAACCCCTGGCCGCGGA
>CABQAC010000017.1 GCA_902462035.1 uncultured Eubacteriales bacterium | reverse complement strand
TGCAGGAAGGAATTGTGCGCGGTTTCCGCGATTATCTGCACGGCCGGGGCTTTACCGAAATCCATACGCCGAAGATTGTTGCGGCGTCCGCCGAAGGGGGCGCCAACGTATTTAAGATGGACTACTTCGGGAAAAAGGGATATTTGGCCCAAAGCCCCCAGTTTTATAAACAAACGCTGGTGGCGGTTTACGAGCGCGTGTTCGAGGTCGGCCCGGTATTCCGCGCCGAAAAGCATAACACCACCCGTCATTTGAACGAGTATACCGGACTCGATTTTGAAATGGGCTACATCCACAGCTTTACCGAGATCATGGACATGGAAGCAGGCATGCTTCGTTATGTGTTCGATTTGCTGCAAAAGGATTATCCCAATGAGCTGCGCGCCCTGAACATCCAAGTTCCCAACGTGGCCCAAATTCCAACCATCCACTTTAAGGAAGCCAAGGAGACGGTGGCCGAGGCTTACGGCCGCAAGATTAAAGATCCCTTTGACTTGGAGCCGGAGGAGGAACAGCTGATCGGCCAGTATTTTAAAGAAAAATATGACAGCGATTTTGTGTTCGTCACCCATTATCCGTCCAAAAAGCGTCCTTTTTACGCCATGGATGACCCGGAGGACGAACGGTATACCCTTAGCTTTGACCTGTTGTTCCGCGGGATGGAGGTCACCACCGGCGGCCAGCGCATCCACGACTACAACGAACAGGTGGAAAAAATGCGGAAAAAGAATCTGGATCCGGCGGATTTCGAATCCTACCTGCAGCTGCACCAGTACGGCGTGCCGCCCCACGGGGGCTTGGGAATCGGGCTGGAACGGCTGTGCATGAAGCTGTTCGGCGACAATAACATTCGCTTAAGCTCCATGTTCCCCCGGGATATGAACCGGCTTGCCCCGTAACCGCCACCGTAAGAGAAAGGAAGAATCGCCCATGGTTATCACCGACGAACTGATTTCCTATTTGGAGGAGCTGGCACGCATCCGCCTTTCGGACGAAGCGGAGCAAAAAGCCAAGACGGATTTGGAGAAAATCCTTGCTTATATCGATACCCTGAACGAGCTGGATACCGAGGGAGTCGAGCCGATGTCCCACTCCTTTCCCATCAAGAACGTGACGCGGGAGGACGAGGTCAGGCCTTCGGCCGACCGCGAACAAATCCTGCGCAACGCGCCCAAGCAAAAGGATGGTTGCTTCATGGTGCCCCGTACGGTGGAATAAGGCAAATTCAAGGGAACGCAATCCCGGAAAGGCGTGGAAAGATCGATGGAACTGCTTGAATTGTCCGCCCTGGAACTGGGCGAAAAAATAAAAAAGGGCGAGGTCGGGGTGGAGGAAGCCACCCAGGCGGCGCTCGCCCGCATCCGGCAGGCGGAGCCCGCCATGAACAGCTTCGTTTCGGTGCAGGAGGACGCCGCGCTGGAACGCGCCAAAGAGGTCCAGAAGGGGATTAAGGACGGCGTATACACCTCGCCGCTGGCGGGCGTGCCCGCCGGGATCAAGGATAACATCTGCACCAAGGGGGTGCAGACATCCTGCAGCTCCCGGATGCTCGAAGGCTTTTTGCCCACCTATGACGCCACCGCTTACGCGGATCTGCTTAAAGCGGGCGTGGTGCCCCTGGGCAAAACCAATATGGACGAGTTCGCCATGGGAAGCACCACCGAAACTTCTTATTTCGGCGTGACCCACAATCCCTGGGACACCAGCCGTGTGCCGGGGGGTTCCTCCGGCGGTTCCGCCGCGGCGGTGGCCGCCAAGGAAGCGTTTTTTACCCTGGGATCGGACACCGGCGGATCCATCCGCCAGCCCTGCGCCTTTTGCGGCGTGACCGGAATCAAGCCGACTTACGGCGCCGTTTCCCGGTACGGGCTGGTAGCGTTTGCTTCCTCCCTGGACCAGATTGGGCCCATCGGGCGGAACGCGGCCGACTGCGCCGCGGTGCTCGCTGAAATAATGCGCCGCGACGAGCGGGACTCCACGTCTATGCAATCCCCCGGGGTGGACCTGGACGCGGTGAAAAACGGTTCGGTGAAGGGGATGAAAATCGGTATTCCCCAAAACTTTTTGGGCGAGGGCATCGACGAGGATGTCAAGCGACGGATTTTGGAAACGGCTAAGATTTACGAATCCATGGGCGCAGTCATCGGCGAGTTCGACATGCCCATCGTCAAATTTGCCATCCCAACCTACTATATTATCGCCACAGCCGAGGCCAGCTCCAACTTGTCCCGGTACGACGGCATCAAATACGGTTACCGGGCCGAAAAGTTCGACGACCTGGTGGACTTGTATGTCCAAAGCCGCAGCGAAGGCTTTGGCATGGAGGTCAAGCGCCGCATTATGCTGGGTTCCTTCGTACTCAGTTCTGGCTATTACGACGCGTACTACAAAAAAGGGCTGAAGGCAAAAACGCTGATTAAGCAATCGTTTGACGAGGCGTTTGCGCAATATGACCTGATCCTGGCGCCCACCGCGCCCACCACCGCGTTCCCGATCGGCCAGAACATCGACGATCCTTTAAAGCTTTATTTGGGAGATATTTACACCGCCATGGTCAACATCGCCGGGCTGCCCGGCCTTTCGGCGCCCTGCGGCTTCGACCGGCAGGGGCTGCCCGTCGGCTACCAGCTCATCGGCAAGGCGTTTGACGAAACCCGGATGCTGCAGGCCGCTTGCGCCTTCCAGCGGGAGACCGATTTCCATCAGCAATTTCCGTCAGTACAGGGGGGTGACGCGCAATGAATTACGAGATCGTAATGGGCCTGGAGGTCCACGTGGAACTTTCCACCAAGACAAAGATCTTTTGCTCCTGCACCACCGAATTCGGCGGCGCGCCCAATACCCATGTCTGCGAGGTCTGTACCGGCCAGCCCGGCGTGCTGCCGGTCTTGAACCGGCAAGTGGTGGAATACGCCATGCGCGCCGGCCTTGCCACCGGCTGCGAAATTACCCAATATACCAAATTTGACCGCAAGAATTACTTTTACCCCGACCTGCCCAAGGCCTATCAGGTCAGCCAGCTTTACCTGCCGATCTGCCAGCGCGGCGGCATCGAGGTGGATACCGAGGACGGCGGCAAAAAGATGATCGGCATCAAGGAAATCCACATGGAGGAAGACGCGGGCAAGCTGGTTCACGACCCGTGGGAGGATTGTTCGCTGGTGGACTACAACCGCTGCGGCGTGCCGCTGATCGAAATAGTCAGCGAGCCGGATTTCCGTACGGCGAAAGAGGTCGTCTCCTACCTGGAAAAACTCAAGGCCATTTTGCAGTTTATCGGCGTGTCCGACTGTAAAATGCAGGAGGGGTCTTTGCGCGCGGACATCAACCTTTCGGTGCGCCCGGTTGGCCAGCTGGAATTTGGCACCCGCACCGAGATGAAGAACATGAATTCCTTTAAGGCGATCGCGCGCGCCATCGAGGGCGAGAGCCGCCGGCAGATCGAGGTGCTGGAGGAAGGCGGCAAGGTCCGTCAAGAAACCCGCCGGTGGGACGACAACAAGGGCGCCAGCTACGCCATGCGGTCCAAGGAGAACGCGCAGGATTATAAGTATTTTCCCGAACCGGATTTGGCGCCGGTGGAGATTTCGACCGGCCATATCGAGCAAGCCCGGGCATCCCTGCCCGAACTGCCGGAGCAGAAAAAGGCCCGGTACATGGCGGAATATGGATTGCCGGAATACGATACCGGCATTCTGACCAGTTCCAAATACCTGGTGGATTTGTTCGAAACTACCGTCGCGGTATGCGGTAATCCGAAAGAGGCTGCCAACTGGATCATGGGCGACGTGATGAAGCTCTTAAACGATTCCGGCAAAGAGCCGGAGGAAATGGACTTTGACCCCGAAGCGCTGGGCAAGGTCATCGGGCTGGTGCAGAAGGGCGTCGTCAACCGCAATACCGGCCGCAAGGTGTTTGCCGCCGTGTTCCGCGACCATGTGGAGCCGGAAAAATACGTGGAGGAACAGGGGCTGCAGGTGGTCACCGACGACAGCGCCATCCGCACCGCCATCGAGGAAGTGCTTCGCCAGAATGAAAAGTCGGTCAGCGAGTTCAAGTCCGGCAAGGAAAAGGCGCTCCAGTACCTGGTGGGCCAGTCCATGCGCGCGTTGCGCGGCAAGGCGGATCCCCAGTCTGTCACCGCGATTTTGCGCGAACTGCTACAGGGTTAAGCCGGACTTGTCAAGCTAAAGGTTTTTTCCATTGCCATACCCAAGCGGGTATGGCAATTCTTCCATTAAGAAGAATATTTCATAAATCTCCAAATGTTGCAAAAAATAGGAATTGATAAAAGTAAATACAAAGACGGGAAGGGCACGGAATATGAAGCTGACGGATTTGTTGAAGGGACTGGAATACGAAATTTTGCAGCAGGGAGAGGACGCGGAGATTTCCGACGTTTGCTATGACACCCGCCGTATGACAAAGGGCGCGGCGTTTGTCTGCATTCGCGGGGCCAAGCTCGACAGCCACGCGTTTGCGGCCCAGGCGGCGGAAGCCGGGGCGGCGGCGCTGGTGGTGGAAGAACCGGTGGAAGCAGAAAACGTGACCGTTGTGCGGGTGAAGGATACCCGTATCGCCTTGGCGATGATGGCGGCGGCCTATTTCGGCCACCCGGCAAAACGGTTGAAGACCATCGGCATTACGGGTTCCAAAGGAAAAACCACCACCACCTATATGGTCAAATCCATTTTGGAGAAAGCGGGCAAAAAGACCGGGCTGATCGGCAGCATCGGCGCGATGATCGGCGCCGAGCAGATTAAGACCGTTAACACCACGCCCGAGTCTTACGAGCTGCAAAAGCTGTTTTACCGCATGGCGGAGGCGGGCTGTGAATATGTGGTGATGGAGGTTTCCTCTCAAGGACTCAAACTCAACCGCACCGCGGGGTTCGTTTTTGATTACGGCGTGTTTTTAAACATCTCGCGCGACCATATCAGCCCGTGGGAACACGCGACGCTGGAAGAATACCTGTACTGCAAAAGCTTGCTGTTCACCCAGTGCAAGGTGGGCCTGATCAACATCGACGATGAAAAGCACGGCCTTATCCTAAAGGGCCATACCTGCCAGGTGGAGACTTTTGGCTTTTCCCCCAAGGCGGATGTGCAGATTACCGATTACCACAACGTGTCCCGCCCGGGTTACATGGGGATCGGCTACAAAACGCGCGGCAAGGTGTCGCTCGAGATGACGGTGGGTTCCCCCGGCAGATTCAGCGCTTACGATTCGCTGGCGGCAGCGCTGTGCTGCTTGCATTTCGGCATCTCGTCCGAGGCGGTTAGCGGCGGGCTCGAAACCATTAAAATCCGCGGCAGGGTCGAGACGGTGGATATTCCCGCGCCCTATACCGTGATCCTTGACTTTGCCCACAACGGCATCGGGGTGGAAAATCTGATCCGCGCTGTGCGGGAATACCAGCCCCGCCGGGTGATCGCGGTGTTTGGGTCGGATGGCAACCGCACGAAGATCCGCCGTGCGGACGCGGGTGAAATTTTAGGCAACATGGCCGACTTTACAATCGTCACCTCCAACAGCCCGCGTTTTGAGCCGCTGGAGGAAATCAACAGAGAGATTAAAGAGGGGCTTGATCGGACTGCCGGCGAGTACGTAGTGATTCCCGAGCGGCGCAACGCCATCCGTTACGCCATGAAAATGGCCGGGCCGGGGGATATGATTCTGCTGATTGGCAAAGGCCATTGGGATTACGAGGAAATTGACGGGGTCAAATACCCCTTTGACGAACGGGTGGTTGTGACCGAACTGTACCGGGAACTGCAAGCTGCGCGTTAACGGCTGCATAACAACGCAAAACGCCCCGGCGTGATTTTATCACGCCGGGGCATTTTATTTTTATCACAGCATAAAATCCTTGGGGTCAAAGGCGGGCAGGTTGGGCAGATTACGGGGTTTGCGCTTTAACGGGTCGTAAACAAACCGCTTGCATGCCGCTGGGGCCGCGCCCTTTTTCGCACAGGTCACAACACCGAGCTCTTGTTCGGTTCCGTATTGACAATAATCGCAGCGCGGTTCGATCCGCCCTCCAAACAGAGGAACTTTTTTTCTTGACAACCGCCTCACCTCCTTACTTTGTGTTTCGCCATCCAAATGCCACGGGCAATCCCCGCAAGAAAAGTCCGTGGAGACAAAGCGACGCTTTGTCTCCATTGTATCATGCTTCGTCCGGGAATTCCATTCCTTTTTTCGGCAGGCAAAGCAGGAACAGACCGCACATAAACAGCAAGGATAAGCCAAAGGGAAGGTTCGAATACAACTGCCCTTCCGGGGGCGGCATAACCGGGCCAAAGACGTCCGCCACCACGTCCGGCAAGCAGGAAAAAAGCAGCAGGGTCGCAAAAGCCGCTGCCAGCCCATGGCACAACCGGGACAGATAAAACGCGCCGAAAGGGATTTTTAAATTGGGCAGGGAAGAAAAAATTTGAAAATGAACGCACATACCGGCCCAGCCCAGCGCCAGGGCGATAAGGAACAGGGCGCTGTCCCCGGCCAGACAGGCGGCGGAAACGCCGGCTGTCACCTCGAAAAAAAGTTGGTAGACCGCCTGGGCCGCCGGGGTGTGCAGCAGCGCCGGGACGCCAAGCTGGGACAGAACACCCAAAAACGCGCTGAACAAAATGACAAACGCGCACATGACAAGGGTGGAAGTGGCCGCATCCTCCACCGAACGTACCAGCGCTTCGGCCATCGGAACCTTTTCCGTGTCTTTGGCGGAATCCGGTTCTTTAAGCGGGACTTTTTTCCACCGGGCCCGCAGGCCCAGGATGATACCCAGCAGCAAAGCGCAGCCCGCCTGGATACCGAACAGCAGCATGCCGGCTGTCAGGCTGTGCAGCATGGCGACGCCGACGGCGGAAATGACGAAGGCTGGCCCCGCCCCTACGCAAAAGCACAGCATTCGCCGCGCCTGTTCCCGGTTGATTTGCCCCGCGTCCAACAGCGAGGAGATGCTTCTGGCGCCCACGGGATACCCGCCCACCAGCCCTATCAGAATGGTGGTGCCCGCGCAGGAGGGCAGATAAAACAGCGCCCGGGTGATGGGGGCAAGCCATTTTCCAACCCGTTTGGCAAAGCCCGATTGGATGGAAAAGATGCACAGCGCCATAAACGGAAACAGGGAAGGAACCAGCGTTTCGGCGCAGCGCTTAAGGCCCAGCGCCGCGCCCTGCGAGGCGTTTTTGGAAAACGCCACTGTCAGGAGCAGCAGGCAGAAAATGATGCAATCCAGCAAGATTGGTTTCACACGCCGTAGGGGGGTGGTTGTCATGGAATCGTACCTTTCCTTTCACGCCCGCGCCGGTGGGGCAGGATGGTAATCTATATGCAAAACGGGCATTTTTATTGCCCGCCATACATAAATTGTTACCAGCCCCAAGGGGGAGCCCTGTCCTGTATGGGGGCCGTACAATCGGGAAAGGCATGGTTGCAATATGAACAGAAAAAAGCGGAACCGGATCTACCGCGCGGAGGAACGCCGGATGTGCGCGGAGGAGGGCGTTAAGCAGCGGCCCAGCCCGCCGGGCTTTTCGATGATCCAGGGAACCTTCATCGAGCTCAACGGAAACCGGGAACTTTCGGTGGACGGCTGCCGCGGCATTTTGGATTACGACATGAACCTGATCAAAATCAATTGCGGCAAAATGGTGCTGAAAATTACCGGGCGGAACATGACCATCCGCTGTATGTCCCAAGAGTCGGTACTTGTGGACGGCTTTATTCTGTCGGTGGAGTTCATCACCTGAGGAAAGGGAGGACGCGGGATGATGATTTGGATGATCCGCCAGCTGCGCGGCTATCTGAAAATCCGGGCCAGCGGCGGCTTTACCGAGCGCTTTTTGAACCTGGCTTCCGCCAGGGATGTGGAGCTGTGGGAGGTCAGGGCCAAGAACGGCGTGCTGTTTGCCTGCACCAACGTAAAAACCTACGACAAACTGCGCCCGGTGGCCAAAAAATCGGGCATGCGGCTTTGCGTGACGGAACGCCACGGCCTGCCCTTCCTGCTCCAGCGGGTGCGGGCCAGGCTGGGCGTGGCGGTGGGAATGGCGGTGTTTTTGGCTGTCGTATATACGCTTTCTTTGTTCGTGTGGAATATCCAGATAACGGGGAACGTGGCTTTGACCGAGGAACAAATCCGCGCTTCGATGGCCGGCCTGGGGCTGGATACCGGCAGCCTGAAAAGCAGCCTGAATCTGCCGGTACTCAAGCGGGAAGCGATGCTGACCATGCCGGAACTATCCTGGATCACCTTATACTTAAAGGGCAGCACGATCTGCATCGACCTGCGCGAAGGCAAGAAAGCGCCCGAAATTATCCCCATGGATGTGCCTTGCAACATCCGGGCATCCCGAGGCGGCCAGATCCTATGGGTGCAGGCGCAGACCGGCCAGTGCTTGGTAAAGCCGGGGGATGTGGTGGCCGAGGACGACATGTTGATTACCGGAATTTCGGAAAATGCCTTCGGCGAAACGCTGCTGCACCACGCCACGGGGAAGATCGTCGCGGCGACCACCCGGGTGCTATCCGAAAAGGTGCCGCTACGCCAAACGGTTCAAACGCCTACCGGGCGCACCATCCGGCGGCAGCGGTTCCAATTGTTCGGGGTGGAAATCCCTTTAAGCGTTACGCCTGCGCCGCAAGGGGAAAATTTCCAGCGCGAACTGACCACCACACCGGTAACCTTTTTCGGCGCAAAGTTTCCTGCCACGCTGTATACCGAAGAATGGCTCGAACTGCAGCCCGAAGAAGTGGCCTACACCCCGGCCCAGGCGGAGGAAATCGCGGCGGCCGCATTGGAAGAGCGGCTGGAGAACGAATTGAAAGACGTAAAAATTACTTCCCGCCAAAAACGGCTTGTGGTGGAAAACAATACCTTGTATTACGAGCTGACCCTGAATTGTGAGGAGAACATCGGATACGAAGATGAAATCCTAATAAATTAACGGAAAACGGTGAAAATTATAAAATATAATTTGGTAGAATGCGCAATGACTTGCCGAATGAATTATGATATAATAAATCAGAATATAGGGGAACGCCGGGATGGAATTTTGTTGTTTTTGCCCGATTTTTCCCCTGAAAGCCAAGGGAGTATTTATGTTCGAACAGACCATCAACATTGACCGCATGGAGATCGCCGTAAGCCTTTTCGGCAGTTTTGACGAAAATGTGCGCATGATCGAGAAGGAATACGGTGTGGACATCATCAGCCGGGGTTCGGAACTGAAGATTTCCGGGGAGGCGGAGCCTGTCTCCAAAGCGGCCAAGGTGGTGGAAAGTTTACTCAGCCTGTTAAACCGGGGGGAATCATTAAACGAGCAAGCCGTTCGCTATTGTATGTCGCTCGTCAACGATGGCAGCGAGGAAAAAATCGAATCCCTGGCCAAGGACTGTATCTGCATCACAGCCAAAGGCAAGCCTATCAAGCCAAAAACCCTGGGCCAGCGCAACTATGTGCGGGAGATTAAAGACAACACCATCACCCTTGCGGTGGGCCCTGCCGGGACCGGCAAAACTTACCTTGCCGTTGCCATGGCGGTAACCGCTTTCCGCGCGCACGAGGTCAACCGTATTATCCTGACCCGCCCGGCGGTGGAAGCGGGCGAAAAGCTGGGATTTTTGCCCGGCGACCTGCAGCAGAAGGTCGACCCTTACCTGCGCCCGCTTTATGATGCGCTGTTCGATATGCTGGGCGCCGAGACGTACCAGAAATACGTGGAACGCGGGAATATCGAGGTGGCGCCCCTGGCCTATATGCGCGGCCGCACCCTGGACGACAGCTTTATCATCCTGGACGAGGCGCAGAACACCACCTGCGAGCAGATGAAAATGTTCCTGACCCGTTTGGGTTTTAACTCCAAAATGGTGATTACCGGCGACATCACACAAATTGACCTGCCTGACGGCCGCCGCTCCGGATTGGTGGAAGCGGCCCGAATTCTAAAAAACGTGCCCGATATCGCCATGGTTCAGTTTAACGAAAAGGACGTTGTGCGCCACAAGCTGGTGCAGGAAATAATCAAGGCATACGAGAAATACGAAGAGGGCAGGCGGAACAAATGACCGATAAAATCAAGGTGGTTATCACCAACCAACAGAAGGACGTGAAAATTCCTACCGGGCTGCGGATGTTGGTCCGCCGCTGCTGCAATGCCGTGCTGAAGATGGAAGAATTCAAAGGCCCGGCGGAGGTCAGCGTTAATTTTGTGGATTTGGCGCAAATTCAGGAATTAAACAAAACTTACCGCCACAAAGACGCCCCCACCGACGTGCTGTCTTTCCCCTTGGGGGAAAACGGGGTGTACGACATCAACCACGATACCGGCGCGTGCCTGTTGGGGGATATCGTCATTTGTATGAACAAGGCGGTGGAGCAGGCGAAGATGTACGACCACTCCCTGCAGCGGGAAGTCGGTTTTTTGACCGCCCACTCGATGCTGCACCTGCTCGGCTACGACCATGAACAAGGCGGGATCGAGGCGGTGCGCATGCGGGAAAAGGAGGAGCAGGTGATGACCCTGCTCGGCCTGCCCAGCAGCGCTTCCTATGTGCTCCAGGATTCGGACGAATAAGGCAAAATGCGATGAGAAGCATTTTGCATAGCTTCCGCGCCGCCCTGCGTGGAATCGTGTTTTGCATCAATAACGAGCGCAACATGCGCATTCACACCGTGATGGTGGTATATGTGCTGTTATTTCTCCGCTTTTTTGAACTGACGCGGGGGGAAACGGCGTTGGTTTTCGCCGCGTTCGGGTTGGTGATCGGGGCCGAAATGCTTAATACCGCGATGGAGGGGCTGACGGATAAAACATCGCCCGAATTTTCCCAGACGGCCCGCAGCGTCAAGGATGTGGCGGCGGGTGCGGTGTTGGTGTGCGCGGTTTTTTCGGTGTGCGTGGCTGTCTGCCTGTTTTGGCAGCCCGCGGCCTTTCGCCGTATTTTTGACCATTACCGGGAAGCGCCCCTGCACTTGGCGGGCCTTGCCGCCCTGACGGTGGCGCTTGCGCTTTACGTGGTGGCTGGGCCGCCCCGGATTGTGCGCCGGCTGACGAGAAAAGCGCCGCAGGATTCGGCGAAAAAGGAGAAAGAAAACAAATGACCCAACCAAACAACGGCGCGGCTCAAAAAGCCGCGTTTGTCGCTATTGTGGGATGCCCCAACGTGGGAAAGTCCTCGCTGCTTAATGCGATGCTGGGGCAAAAACTTGCCATTGTATCGAACAAGCCCCAAACCACCCGGACCCGGATTATGGGTATTTGGACAAAAGGGGAGACCCAGCTGGTTTTTTTGGACACGCCGGGGCTGCACCGGTCCCGCAACCGGCTGGACGACTATATGACGCGCTCGATTCACGCGTCGGTTGCCGGGGTGGATTGCTGCATTCTGGTGGTGGAGGCCGGGGAAGAAATCCGTCCGGCGGAGCAGGAATTGCTTGAAACCATCCGCAAGCAGCAGCTGCCGGCTGTGCTGGTGATCAATAAAATAGACCGGCTGGCCCACAAGGAGCAGCTGATGGCCCAAATTGCCGCCTGGAGCGAACAATACGCGTTTTCCGCGGTGGTGCCGGTATCCGCCCTGAAGGGGGACGGAGTGCCGGATTTGCTGCGCGAGCTGGTTGGCATGGCCCAGGAGGGTATGCACTTTTTTGGCGAGGAAGAAATTACCGACATGCCCGAACAAACGCTGGCGGCGGAAATGATCCGCGAAAAGCTGCTGCGTCTGCTGGACAAGGAGGTTCCCCACGGCGTGGCGGTGGCAGTGGAACATATGGCGGAACGGGAAAGCGCTTCCGGCCCGGTTACCGACATCCGCGCGGTGATCTTCTGCGAGCGGGACAGCCACAAGGGGATTATCATTGGAAAGGGCGGCGCCATGCTAAAAAAGGTGGGGACCTATGCCCGGCAGGATTTGGAAGACTTTTTCGCTTGTAAAATCAACCTGCAGTTATGGGTCAAGGTCAAGGAGGACTGGCGCAACCGCGAGGCGGTGCTGCGCAGCCTTGGCTACGACAAAAATAATTTTGATTCGTAAAGTACCACGAATTCCCTAACATAGATCCTCCTGCAACCGCGCACATTATCATTGGACGGATTTCAAAGGAGGATGGCAGATGGAAGATCGGATCGCGTGGAAGAAGTTTCAGAAAACGGGCAGGGTGGAGGATTATTTAACCTATGCCGCTGTCCACAAAAGATGTATCGAGTCCATCGGGGACACCCTGCTAAGGCAATGCCAAGGGCTTTCGGAAGAACGTCCGGAAAATCGTTTGCCCTTTTGACGATCGGCGAAAAACAACGGGCGGATTGCCGCCCGTTGTTTTTGGTTTTGGCGCGTTACATAAATGGGGGAAGAAGATGCAGTTTACCACCGACGGATTGGTCCTGCGGGAAAATGAAACCGGTGAAAATGACCGCGTGATTACCCTGCTGACCCGTACCAATGGAATTATACGGGCCTTTGCTAAGGGAACGCGCAGCCTGCGCAGCAAAAACGCGGCGGCCACCCAGCTGTTCTGCTATTCCCGCTTTGGTATTTTCAAGGGCCGGAGCGCCTATACCGTGGACGAGGCGGAGCCGAAAGAGCTGTTCTACGGCCTGCGAAAGGATATGGAAAAGCTAACGCTGGCCCAGTACTTTTGTGAGCTGGCGTTGGCCCTGGCGCCAGAGGAAGATGAAGCGGGGGACTTTTTGCGGTTGTTTTTAAATGGCTTTTACTACCTGGACACTGCCAAGCGCCCCGTTCACATCGTCAAGGCGGCGGTGGAATTGCGTGCGCTGTCCCTGGCGGGCTATATGCCCAACCTGGTGGGGTGCGAAAAATGCGGCGCGTTCGAAGGGGAGCCGATGTATTTCCGCATCAAGCAGGGCGCGTTGCTGTGCGGCGGCTGCTACCGGGAGGACGGCGTTATTACCCTGCCGGTCAACCGCGGCGTGCTGACCGCTTTGCGCCACGCCGTTTATGCGCCGTTCGAGAAGCTGTTTGCTTTCGACCTGCCCGAACGGGACGCGGCCGCTTTGGCGGAGGCGGCAGAGGCCTACTTGCTTTGCCAGCTGGAACGCAATTTTAAAACCCTGCGTTTTTACCATCAGCTGCCCTAGCGGCGGCTTTTGGTTTTAACAGAAAGGAATCGTACCATGACCAAACACAACAGGCACGAGAATGCCTTGGAACTGGATAAAATATTACAAATGCTGGCGGAGGAAACCGCCTGCGACGACGCGGCGCGGCTGGCGGAGGAATGCGAACCCGCCGCCAGCCTGGAGGAAGTGCGCTTTTTGCTGCGCCAAACCAGCGACGCCCACATGCTGACGGGACGTTTTGGGTCGCCGGGGTTCGGCGGCCTGAAAAACGTGACCAATGCCTTGCGCAGGGCCCAGGCGGGCGGCGTGCTGACCATGGGGGAGCTGCTCCATGTTGCCCAGCTGCTGCGCACCATGCGGCTGCTTGCCGAATGGCGGAAGCATTCCGAAGGGGTGGAAACCAGTTTGGACGGCAACTTTGCCGCCCTGGCCCCCAACAAGTACCTGGAAGATAAGATTTTAAACGCGATTGTATCCGAAGAGGAAATGGCGGACCACGCTTCTCCGGCGCTTGCGGACATCCGCCGCAAAATGCGCAACGCGTCCACCCGGGTGCGGGACCAGCTGGACGGCATGATCCGGTCGGCCGCCTACCAAAAATACTTACAGGACGCGCTGGTCACCATCCGCGGCGGCCGGTTTGTGGTGCCGGTCAAGGCGGAATTCCGCAACGAAGTGCCGGGTTTGGTACACGATACTTCGGCCAGCGGCGCCACGGTTTTTATCGAACCCATGGCCGTGGTGGAAGCCAACAACGAACTCAAGGTGCTCGCTTCCAAGGAGGAAGCGGAAATCGAACGGATCTTGGCCGCCTTTTCGGCGGAAACAGGGGATTTTGCCGACGATACCGTGCGCGGGTACGAGGAGGCGGTGCGGCTGAACCTGATTTTTGCCAAGGCCCGGCTGGGGTACAAGATGAAAGCCGCCGTGCCGGAAGTCAACGGCGAGGGCCGGATTTTGCTGAAGAACGCCCGGCACCCCTTGATCGACCCCGAAAAGGTGGTGCCCACAACGGTGGAGCTGGGCGCGTCCTTCGACACCCTGGTGGTCACCGGTCCCAATACCGGCGGCAAAACTGTTTCGATCAAAACCATCGGCCTGCTGACCTTAATGGCTATGTGCGGCCTGATGCTGCCGGTTTCCGACGGCAGCCAGGTGTCGGTTTTCCGCCATGTGCTGGCAGATATCGGCGACGAACAGAGCATCGAGCAGTCCCTTTCCACTTTCTCCGCCCACATGACCAATATCATCACCATTTTAGACGAGGCGGACAGCAACAGCCTGGTGCTGCTGGACGAGCTGGGCGCGGGGACCGACCCGGTGGAGGGCGCGGCGCTCGCCATCTCGATTTTAGAAAGTTTGCGCCGGAAAGGGGCGCGTATTGCGGCCACCACCCACTACGCCGAGCTGAAAGCCTATGCCCTGCAGACCGGCGGGGTGGAAAACGGCTGCTGCGAATTTGACGTGGCCACCCTGCGGCCGACCTACCGGCTGCTTATCGGCGTGCCTGGCCGGTCCAACGCGTTCGCTATTTCCGAGCGGCTGGGCATGCCCCACGGGGTGGTGGAACGGGCGCGGGAGCTGGTGTCCACCGAAAGCCTGCGCTTCGAAGATGTGGTGGAACGGCTGGAGGAAAGCCGCCACGCGCTGGAAGAAGAACGACGCCGGGAAACCGAATTGCGGGCCGCGGCGGAACATGCGGCGCAAGAGGCGCGCCGCGAACAGATGGAACAGGACCGGGAAAAGGAGATGGAACGCGCCCGTATGGAGGCGCGGCAGCTGGTTTCCCGCATCCGTTCCCAAGCCCAGGCGCTGGAAGATGAGATGGATGCGCTGCGCAAAAACAAGGCCGGTGTGGACGCGGCGGCTGCCAAGCAGCGGCTGCGGTCCGGCGTCCGTTCGCTGGAGGAAACGGCGGATCCGGTGTCCGAGCGGCGGCAGGAAAACTATCAGCTGCCCCGTCCCCTTAAGGAAGGGGATCCGGTCCTGATTTTTGATATCGATAAAAAAGGCGTGGTGCTGGCCCCGGCGGACAACAGC
>CABQAC010000016.1 GCA_902462035.1 uncultured Eubacteriales bacterium | reverse complement strand
TCCTATGCCCTTTTAGGGCTCGTTCATGCCACCCGTTTTACGGGTGGTCATGACTGTCTGTTTTCGTATAAAAAATCCCCGGTTCTACCGGGGAGGGGGGACGAGATCATATCGCTTCATACTTCCGCCAAGTAAAATGCTTTTTCATGGTGCCCCAAAGCAATTAGATACCTTGCCAGTACTGTCATTTTCCCGTTTATAGGGAACGGAGCAGGGGATACCCATGAAAGGGTTCAACACCCCGTTAGGATCCAAGCCGGTACAAAGACTATTTTTTGGGGGGTATAAAACCTACCGTTACAGGGGTATTCTTGATTTCATGTTAGTTTTTACCTTGATAATATTAGATTTTTCATCTTTTATTGTTTCTTTTTGTCGACACGATAAAATATAGTCAAGCTAAATAAAAGCGAAAACGATTAATGGAAGGGGCTATATAAAATGCACTCGTTTGGTAAATTTCGATAGAAAAACCAAATAGAATGAAGATCTGGTCCGCAAAAGATTTGTGTTGTGAAGCGCAAAACATCGAGCAATATAAAATTGTTCCATTTTTACACAGAAAAAGAGGAGGAAAAGTGATGGTCTTTTCAGTATATGAGGAAGATTTGAAGAATGTGCGGGGAGAACGACTGTGCTTGGGAATACAAAATGAGAAGGGAAGAATATTTCCCTGTATCCCTTACGAACGGCGTCAGTTAGAAGAACTGGTAGAACTTCTGAATCGATCGGACATAAGCGAAGAACATGTAGAGGAAGTGGCTCAAGATTTTGAAGGTTATTGGGTCTACAAGCATATGGAGGTTTGGTAACAAGTAGAACTACTGTATTTTTATATCTTTAAAACGCTATTTCTGTATTCTTGTCATAAGAATTCCTTTTTATGACTTTAGAATAACACCCACAATAATTAGATCGGGAAAGGTATCGCGGGGAATGTTCAGATTCAATAAAGCGGAAATCGGGACGGTTTACTTGTGCTTGTATCATCGGGCGCTTATAATCAAAGACAAAACAATCCGCGACTGCGTTTAATCGTATAAGCGCTCAGATTCCCGCGCTTCCGGCCGCCGCGTAGCACCGTTCCAGACATGCGAAATCCCGCTTCTTAGGCAGTCAAGACTCGCCGGCGCCAATGCCGAAAGAAGATGATTGCTGAAAAGCAGACGGTTTCTTAATGTTTTCGCACATCAGGAAATGTTTTTATCCATCGTGAGCGCTATACTGAAACCATCCCGGGAAGGAGGACTCGCGTGCAAACCACAGAACTTATTCGGACCGGCATGGCTTATATTGAACAAAACCTGAAAGCCGAGATTACAGCGAAAGAATTGGCGCAGATGGCCGGTTATTCGGTTTGGCACTATCAGCGCCTATTCGCGCAAGTGACCGGTTTACCGTTAGCGGCATACGTGACCAGAAGGCGCTTGGATGGTGCGCTGGCGGAAATCAGCCATAAGCGCAAGGCGATCGATGTGGTGATGGAATATGGATTCGATACCTATGCCGGATTTTACAAGGCGTTTCTGCGGATGTATGGCTGTTCCCCCAAAAGATATTTGTCCCTGTACGGGACACATCAATCCACATCGGAGGTTTCGGCAATGTATACAGAAACAGAATTACGGAGAATATTAACGAATTGGGATATCCCGCAGGATTTGGCCATTCATGATGTAAAGATTATGGATGGTTCTAAAATGGCAGCCAATGTGTGGCAGATTGGCGAGGATTACTTTCTTAAAACTGGGGATTTGGTAATGCTGCTGCGAAATATCAGCGTCGCAAAAGCATTGGCAGCGCAGGGATTCAAGGCGGCAATTGCGGTTCCTACGAAAAAAGGCCGCGATTTTACAGAGGGACAGAACGCTTTTGTGCTGACGCGCAGATTACAGGGCGGGCCGCTTCCCAAAACGGATCGCTTTGGCGACAACCGCGGCGAATTCGGGTTCAAATACGGACAAAGTATTTCCCGGCTGCATACCGCTTTGGCGTCGATCGAGGATGACATTCAGCCGTTTGAGCAGAATTTGTTTGCGCATGTTACAAAATGGGCGCTGCCCCGCTTACAAAGACAAAACGTTCAATGGGGCATGGGGCTGCCCAACAGCTTTTTCGAGGAATATCTCCGCAATTTTGGCGCGTTGTTCGAAAAGCTGCCGAAGCAATTGATCCACAGGGACCCGAATCCCAGCAATATTTTGTTTGATAAAAACGAGGTGAGCGGTTTTATCGACTTTGACTTGAGCGAACGAAATATTCGTTTGTGGGATCCTTGCTATTGTGCTACCGGTATTTTGTCTGAATGGCGCGATGTGGAGAATATCCGTGATAAATGGCCTGAGATACTGAAGAATATCCTGCGCGGCTATGACAGTGTCAATCCTTTGACAAGCGAAGAAAAACAGGCGGTCTACGATGTGCTTTGCTCGATTCAAATGATTTGTACGGCATATTTTGAAAGCGTAAACGAATATAAGGATTTGGCGAAAACCAATCGAAAAATGCTGCGGTATATAGTGGGACAAAAAGATTACATCAACAGCATTTTTAGATAAGCCCTGCGTTATTGCCAGGGTGCAAGCCGTTGTTCCCAAGTGGTCATTTTCATAAAACAGCTGGAAGGTTTTTCGCTGGTAAAGTTGCGGCTTGCGATTTTCTGGTATAAGGTTTTGTCCTGCTGGACTGCTCGTTGCGCGTTCCCCAACAGGGCAGCACGGTTCACGTTGTCCATTTTTTAAGTGTGCGGCACACTCTTGTTTATCGCTGCGTTAGAAATGAAACGACGGCATGAGAGATAAGCGTTCTTTTTTGGACGCTTAGCTCGCATACCGTCGTTTTTTGCATTGAAAGGGATGGAAGGATTCACTTTTAATGGCCTGCCGGAATAGGATAAAGCAGAACCGACGAGGAGGAGATATAATGGCAATAAAAATTTTTATTGACCAGGGCCATAATCCCAGTGGCTTCAATGCGGGTGCGGAGGGAAACGGCCTGCGGGAACAGGACATCACCTACAACGTGGGCATCTATTTGGCCAACCTGCTCAATGACGATCCCCGGTTTACCGCGCGCGTCTCGCGTCCTAACCCCGATACCGTACTGGGCACCAGCAATGCGACCAGCCTACAGGCCCGTGTCAACATGGCGAATTCCTGGCCTGCCGATTATTTTATCAGCATCCACTGCAATTCCAATACCAATCCGGAGATTAACGGCAGTGAAGTTTATGTTTACCGCAGCAACACCCAATCTTATTGGCTGGCCCAACACATCCTTAATGGTATTGTGGAGCGTGTGGGGACCAAGGATAACGGCGTACGGCTCAATCCATCCTTTTATGTGCTGCGGCGTACTACCATGCCAGCCGTACTGGTAGAATTGGGTTACCTGAGCAATTTTTCCGACGCGCAGAAACTCCGGGATGACCAGAGAGGGTTTGCCTGGGGCATCTACAACGGGCTGCTCAGCTATTTTGGGCTTCCAGCTCTGTAGCAAGAACCGGAATCGAACAGAAGACAATCCATTCGATTCGCCGGATAAAAGCCGGGGGAAAATGCTTCGTGTCAGAAAAAACAAGGTCCGGGCTTGCCCGGACCTTGTTTTATATTGAATATCTACGGCAATGGCGGAGGAAGGCGCTTTGTTTTAAGCGTATGGGCGGTAGGTGGGAGTCGATACTTGAGACGGGCGGCTGCGGCTTTGCCGGCAGGCGGATTCGTCCTGTATGGACCCCGCGGCGTTGGAAAAATGCTTTATCTACCAACCCGGGCCGTTTCGGAAACGCTGTTTTTTTTTGAGTACAAACTCGGATAAATGATTGTAATCCGGCTGCAATCCGAGTATGATAATAAAAAGGAATCATCAAAAACAGAATGATGATTGATACGGACGGAAACTGCGGCGGGAATGCGATGCGGAAGCCCTGCTTTGAAAGAAGCCGGCAAAGTTGGCCCCGGTTCCGTTGCGCAGCGACAGTACGAATATGGCGGGATTTTTTAAGCGGCGGGGATCCGGCCCGGCCCCCCACTAGGTGGAGCCGGAAGTGCTCGGTCCGGCTGAGCCCACCGTGGGAAGAACGCTGGCAGAAGCGCCGCGCGTTGTTTTGTTATGGCGTGTGGCGCCAGGAAGGGAGGTATGGTATTGGGCGTGCTGAATACGATTTTGATCGTGGATGACGCGGAAGTCAACCGCGTGATTTTGCGAGGCCTGTTCGAAAACGAGTATAACCTTCTGGAAGCGGAAAACGGCGAGCAGGCGCTGATGCTGCTGCGGCAATACAGCAGCTCGATTGCGGTTATCCTGTTGGATCTGGTAATGCCCATTCGGGACGGGTACCAGGTCATGGAGGAAATAAAGCGGGACGAAGAACTGTCCCGGGTGCCGGTTATCGTGATCACATCGGACGATACCAAGGACAGCAGGATGCGGGTTTTCAGCCTGGGCGCGGCGGACATTATTGCTAAGCCGTTTGAACCGGATGTGATCAAAAGCCGGGTGCGGAATATTGTGGAACTCACCTGCTACCGCCGCCATATGGAGGAATTGGTGGCCGAACAAACCGCCAGCCTGCGGGAATCCAATTCCATTGTAGTGGATATGCTTTCTTCGGTGATCGAATACCGAAGCCTGGAATCGGGCCAGCATATCCGACGCATCCGGATGTTTACAAAAATTTTGCTGGAGGAGGTCGCGCGCTGTTACCGGGAATATGACCTGGACGAGCGGAAGATCCAGATGATCGCCGACGCCTCCTCTATGCACGATATTGGAAAAATCGCCATCCCAGACCGCATTTTAAATAAACCCGGCAGACTGTCCCCCGAGGAATTTGAGGTAATGAAAACCCACGTCCTGAAGGTATGCGAAATTCTTTCCGGGTTGAACCGGCTGCCGGACAAGGAATATTTGCGCTACGCCTACAACATTTGCCGTTACCATCACGAACGCTGGGACGGCGGCGGGTATCCCGACGGGCTGAAGGGCGACAACATCCCCATCTGCGCGCAGGTTGTGGCGATTGCCGATTGTTACGACGCTTTGACGACCAACCGCGTTTATAAAGAGGCTTTGTCTCACGATCAGGCGTTTAACATGATTTTAAACGGGGAGTGCGGCGTGTTTTCGCCCAATTTGCTCGAGTGCTTTAAAAATGTCCTGGAACAATTTGCGGCTCTTTCCCACCGGTACGCGGACGGCATGCCGTCGCAACCGGAGCGGGAAGACCTGCCGCCCGCCGAATTGCGCAGCGTGGCGGAGAATACGTTGGACCAGGCCCAAATGAAATATTTTACCCTGTTGCGGTATGCCGATTCTACGGTAATGGAAGTGGACTTGAGCACGGGGATTTACCATGTGGTATATTTGGCGGATAAGGATTTTGAATCGCTGCGCACCGGCACGCGTTTTGCGGAAGCGATCCGCGCCTTTGCGGAAACCGCCGTTCACCCCGACGACCGGGAAAAGGTGTTGGATTTGTTGGGCGGGTATATGCGCGTTTTTTTAGATCAAGGGCTGCTGCGCCGTTCTCAAGAATACCGCGTCCTAAACCGGATGACGGGGGAGTATTGCTGGTGCCAGGTCGCTCTGCTGCGCGTTAATGAGGAAAATCCGCGGCAGCGCAAGGTGATGCTAGTATGGCATAAAACCGGAAAAACCGAACGTGCCGTGGTCAACGGGAATGTTCAGAAGATCCCGAGCGGGCGGGATTTGTTAGTGGAAAACTTGCTTGGCGGCATTCTAAAGTGTGTTTACGACCAATATTTTACAATAATCGACATCAATCCGGGCTTAATTGACATGCTGGGCTATACCGAAGAGGAAATCCGGCGGGATTTTGGCAGCAGGTTTATGGACTTTGTGTTCCCCCCCGACCATAGCTGGATTGCGGCACAGATGCGGGAACAGCTCAAGAAGGGGAGGACGGTCGAGCTGGAATACCGCCTGGTGACGAAGGACGGCAGGCTTATCTGGGTAATCGACCGATGTGTGCTGGTCGAGGAAAATGGCAGAGAGTACGTGTATTGCATTCAACTGGACATTACCAAATCCAAGCTGGTTGAGGAAGAACTGCGCCGGTCGCTGGAACGGCATAAAATAATCATGGACCAAACCAACGATATTATTTTTGAGTGGGACATCGCCAAGGATGAGCTGCAACTGTCTTCCAACTGGGAAAAGAAATTTGGTTTTGCGCCCATTACCAAGTTCGTCAGTGTTGATATTCCCAGGGTTTCGCATATTAACCCGGACGATGTGCCGGCTTTTATGGGACTGGTGCAGGCTATGTCCGCCGGCATTCCTTATAAAGAAGCGGAGTTCCGGCTGATCGCGATGGACGGGCGGTACCGATGGTGCCGGGTGCGGGCCACCGCCCAGTATGACGATTCCGGCAAACCCATAAAAGCGGTGGGCGTGCTGGTGGATATCGACTCCCAAAAACGGGCGTCGGCCGAGCTGGAGGCCAAGGCCGAACGCGACCTGCTGACCAAGCTGTACAACAAGGAAACCGGCCGGGCTAAAATTGAGCAGCACATCAAAAACCGCCGCGAAAAAGATCTTTCGGCGCTGATGGTGATCGACGTCGATAATTTCAAATTGATTAACGACCGGTATGGTCATATGTTTGGCGACGCGGTTTTGGCGGAGATATCCGCCAAGATTACGAGCTTGTTCCGCAGCCAGGACATCATCTGCCGTATCGGCGGAGATGAATTTTTGGTTTTTATGCCCGTAATTCCCAACAAGGAAATCGCGGCGCGCCGGGCCGGCCAAATGATAGAATCCTTCCGGTGCATGCTGAAGGAAAACCTGCAGGATACAGCCCTTTCCTGCAGCGTGGGACTGGCGTATTTGTCGGGCGGCGGGGTGAGTTTTCAAACGCTGTTCAGCTGGGCGGACCGGGCGCTTTACCGCGCCAAGGCTGCTGGAAAAAACAGATATATGCGTTATGAACGCTCGATGGACAATTCCGCCGCGCTGATGCCTGAGGAGCTGGAACGGGCCAGAACAAAGATCGATTCCGATCAGATGCCGGGCTCCAGCATGGGCAACTTTATCAGCGTGACGTTCGAGCAGCTGTACGGCGCCGAAGACCTTGACCAAGCGGTCCAGTCGGTACTGGAGATGATCGGCCGCCTGTTCAACGTGAGCCGGGTTTATATTTTTGAGAACGCGGCGGACGACCGATACTGCGACAATACCTTTGAATGGTGTAATGCCGGGATATCGCCCCAGCTCGATATTTTGAAGAACGTACCGTATATTCCACTGGGAGCGGATTACCGCAAGAATTTTAACGAGGACGGTGTTTTTTACTGTCCGGATATCCGAAAGCTGCCGGAAGGGCAGCGGGCTATTTTAGAAAACCAAGGGATCCGGTCTGTTTTGCAGTGTTCCATCGAGGACGAAGGGGTATTCAAGGGTTTTGTAGGTTTGGATGACTGCAGGATTCAGCGCTTATGGACCAAAGATCAGATCGAGGCGTTGACCTTTGTGGCAAAGATGATGTCCACATTCCTGCTGAAAAAGCGGACACAAGAAGCGCTGTTCGAAACCATTCATAAGCTGTACGGCATGCTGGACCACCAGAAATCTTGGATTTACGTCATCGATCCGGAGACGTACCGGTTGTTGTATGCCAATCAAAAAACGAAGGAATTGGTACCCGAAGCGACGCTGGGAGAGGCTTGTTATAAGGCTTTTTATCACCGGGAATCCCCCTGCGTCCACTGCCCCCTGGCGCATGCGAATGAAACGGGAACATGCACCATGGAGCGTTACAACCCGGTTTTAAAGGCTTGGTGCCTGGTGGATATCGCCAATGTCTGTTGGGGCAAACAAAAGGCGTGCCTGTTAAACTGCCGGGATATCACCGCGTATAAGGCCCCGGCCGGCTCGCCGGAAGGAAAAGCGGGAGAGAAGTTTTAACCTTGCAAATGCCGTTTCAAATATTATATTGGGAGGACGACAAATGACCTACGAGCAATGCAAGCATTATCTGGATCCGTTTCCGTTGAACCAAGTTTCGGAAATCGCAAAGGAAAATCTGTGCTTTTCTGACGAAGTGCGTCAGATATGCGAAAGCAACGGCTGCGGCCGCTATGGCAAGACCTGGATGTGCCCGCCTGGGGTGGGCGCGGTGGCGGATTGGAAAGAGCGCATCATGGCGTACCGGCACGCGGTCTTGTTCAACTATGTGGACCGGATTGAGGATTCTTTTGATTTTGAGGGTATGATGAAAATCGGCCATGATTTTAGCGCCATTATTCGGAAAGTCAAAAACGACTTGGAACGTGACGGGGCGGATTTTTTAATTTTTGGTGCGGGGAGCTGCCAGCTGTGCCAAACATGCACCTATCCGGACGCACCCTGCCGCCGGCCGAACGAAGCGATCCCCTCGGTAGAAGCTTGCGGCCTGTATGTCGCTAAAATGGCGGAGCCATGCGGATTTCGGTATATCAACGGCCAGAACACGGTAACATATTTTGGGTTGATAATGTTTCATTGAATTCGCTTTTTTAGGCGCGTTTTCCTAAAAACAGAAAAGAAGCCGCCCGCAGCGCATATTCGATTGCGCGGGCGGCTTTTCACGTTTGGGGTTGCGCCGCGTTCACCGCGCGGGGGAGGGAGGGAACAGTTCGAATTGGTTTTTATGGAACCGAATCAGCCTTTCCCGCCGCATCTTTAAAAACAGCCGGAGAGCTTTTGCTCTCCGGCTGTTTTGCCAAAAGGAATGGTTATAGACCGGATTCCTCCACATGGCGTTTGATGGCATCGAAACTTTTGGCGCTGATCACATGTTCAATACGGCAGGCATCCTCTACCGCGATTTTACGGTCCACCCCCAGGTGGATAAGCCAATCGGAGATAAAGGTGTGGCGTTCATACATGGTTTCGGCAATGGCGGCACCCTTTGGGGTCAGCGTCAAAAAACCGCCTTCATCCATTTCGATGTAGCCGTTTTCCCTTAAATTCTTCATCGCGACGCTGACACTGGGCTTGGTCACGTCCAATTCGTTGACAATGTCGATGGAACGGACCGCGCCTTTGCGCCGGTGTAAGATGTAAATGGTTTCTAAATAATTCTCTGCGGATTCTTGAATTTTCATGCAGCCGCCTCCCAACCCGCATTTCGCTGTTGTTTTTACTAGTATAGCATAAAAATCCATAACATTTCAACAATGAAACGCTCAAATTGTCCAAAGCGGAAGGGGAGAAGGCACAATGGCGCGGAATATGCCCCCGCAGGCGGCTTCCTGCATCAATCAGGGCTGAAACCGCCGCACCTTCAGCGCGCGCATCGCATTGAGAATGGCGAGGATGGATACGCCGACGTCGGCGAATACCGCTTCCCACATGGTGGCGAATCCCAGCGCCCCCAGGGCAAGCACCGCAGCCTTGACCACCAGGGCGAATACAATGTTCTGCCGTACGATACGGATGGTCTTTTTGGAAATTTGCATGGCCGTGGCAATTTTAGAAGGGTGATCGTCCATCAAAACGATATCCGCCGCCTCGATGGCCGCGTCGGACCCGATGGCGCCCATGGCGATTCCCAAGTCCGCGCGGGATAGCACCGGCGCGTCGTTGATGCCGTCGCCCACAAAGGCGAGCTTTCCTTTCCCTTCCTTTTGTGCCAGCAATTGCTCCACCCGGCTGACCTTATCCGCCGGGAGCAAGCCGGTGTAAACTTCGTCCAGACCAAGCTGGCGCGCCACGCCTTCGCCTACGGCTTTGGCGTCGCCGGTGAGCATTACTGTTTTGCGGACCCCCAGTTCTTTGAGCGCCGCGATGGCCTGGGCCGCGTCCGGCTTCAATTCGTCCGAAATGACGATATGCCCGGCGTATACGCCCTGAACCGCCACGTGGACCGTGGTGCCGATATGGTGGCAGGGGTGCCACGCCACGCCGATTTCGTCCATCAGTTTGCCGTTGCCCACGCAGACCGTTTTGCCGTCTACCACCGCGCGCACGCCTCGTCCGGGCAGCTCCGCAACCTCGCCTACCCGGCTTGTATCCGGCGCGATGGCGTAAGATTCCTTCAAAGAGCGGGAGATGGGGTGGTCGGAATAGCTTTCGGCCAGCGCGGCCAGTTCCAGCAGCTGCCCTTCGGAACAGTCGCCGGGGTGAACCGCCGTTACGTTGAACACCCCTTTGGTCAGGGTGCCGGTTTTATCGAAAACCACCAGATCGGTATTGGCCAGAACCTCCAGATAATTGCCGCCCTTGATTAGGATACCGCATTTGGACGCGCCGCCGATGCCGCCGAAAAAACTCATGGGCACCGAAATAACCAGCGCGCAGGGGCAGGAGATCACCAGGAAAATCAGCGCGCGGTGGATCCAATCGCCCCATCCGCCCGCAAACAGGGGAGGGACTACCGCCAGCAGCACGGCGGCCAGTACCACACAGGGGGTGTAATAACGGGCGAACTTGGTGATAAAGTTTTCTGCCCGGGCTTTTTTGGCGCTGGCGTTTTCGACCAGGTTCAAAATTTTTGCTACGGTAGATTCCCCAAACGCCTTGGTGACCTGTACCCGCAGCAGACCGCTTTGGTTCACGCAGCCGCTGACCACATCGTCCCCAGGCTCCACGTCGCGCGGGAGCGATTCGCCGGTCAAGGCGGCGGTGTTCACAGCGGAGGAGCCCTCCAGCACCACGCCGTCCAGCGGGACCTTTTCCCCGGGTTTGATGACGATGACGTCACCCACCGCAACTTCATCCGGATCCACCCGGACAAGCGCGCCGTCCTGTTCCATATTGGCAAAATCGGGCCGAATATCCATCAGGGCGGCAATGGATTTCCGCGAGCGGCCGACCGCGTAGCTTTGAAACAATTCCCCCACCTGGTAGAACAGCATGACGACCACCGCTTCGGGGTAGTCCCCGGTAAAAAACGCGCCGATTGTGGCGAGGGACATTAAAAAGTTTTCGTCAAAAACCTGTCCGTGTGAAATATTGCGAACCGCGCGCCAGACCACATCCCAGCCGATGACGGCATAGGGAACCAGGAAGGACAAGAGCCTAAGCCACCCCTCCAGTGGCAGCAGCAGCGCGGCGGCAAAACAGACGGCGCCCAGTAAAATGCGGAAAAGCATCTTTTTTTGTTTTCGAGTCATACGGCGATCTCTCCTTGTATCTTCTTCCGCGGCGATGTGCATCCGGAGCTACAGCAAAATTTCGCAGTCCGGCTCTATTTTTTTACATGTTTTGACCACCTTTTTTAAAATATCCGAAAAACAGCCGTCATCCGCGGTCAGCGTCAGCTTTTGCGTTAAAAAACTGACGCTCGCGTCCTGGACACCGTCCAGTTTTTTAATCGCGTTTTCCATTTTCTGCGCGCAATTGGCGCAATCCAAATCCACCATACGAAAGCTCTTTTTCATCCATACCATCCTTTCAGCCATATAAGCCGGCTATTCGGCAACGTGTTCCATGCCTTGGTCAATTATGCGGTGGACGTGATCGTCCGCTAAGGAATAGAATATGATTTTTCCCTCCCGGCGGAACTTGACCAGCTTGTTGTTTTTCAGCACCCGCAGCTGGTGGGATACCGCCGTCTGGGTCAGGCCCAGCAAAAGCGCAATGTCGCCTACGCAAAGTTCGGCTTCAAACAGGGCATATAAAATTTTGATCCGGGTGGAATCTCCAAAAACCTTGAACAGTTCCGCAAGATCGTACAGGGTTTCATCCGGCGGCATTTCCGAGGTCACCTGTTTGATCACGTCTTCGTGTACGCACAGGTATTCGCCGCGGCCTAGTTCTAAATCCGCCATACTTACCATCCTTTCATTTGATCATTTATTCATATGATAAAACGTTGAACGGGATTTGTCAAGGGGAATTGATAAAGAAAGAGCTGCGAAAGGAACAAAAAAATACCGGGACATCGCCGCTATTGGGCGGCGATGTCCCGGCAGAGGAATTGCTTATCCGCCGATTATTTGCGATAGCAGTTCTGTTTGGCGGCGGGCTGCGGATAATTCTTGCGCTACGCAATCCGCAAGCCGCTGGGCGACGGAATAAAAATTTTTGCTTTCGTCCCCTTCCATTTCCAGGAACAAGGCGGTGTTCTGTGCTTCACAGGTGTCAATCCAGTCCTGGCGGATGCGCGAAGCGCCCTCCAGCGCGCCGGCCAAGCCGCCGATGACGGTGGCGATGGTATCGCAGTCCCGGCCGAAATTGGCGCATTCCACAATGCAGTCGTTGACTTTGCCGCCGCACATATAAAACAGGCCCAGCCCCGCGGGCAAAAAATCCAGGGTGCGGCAGCTTAAGTACCGGGCTTTGGGCGGTTTCCCTTCCGGTACCTCGTAATATTTGGCCGGAACCCTAGGAAAGGTGTAATCGAGCATTTCCGCGTAATAACGCTCCACAAACGCGGCGGGGTTCGGGCTTTGTTCCACCAGTTTCATGGTAATCGCCATGGCGCGCTGGAACACAAAGGTGCTGTTTTCCGCCATGGCGGCAAGTACGCTGTCCGCGGTGGCGCCGGGCAAAAAGGCCGCGGCAACGCCGGCCGCATACGTGGCGGCCAGGTCGCGGTCGTCGCCCTCTTCGTTAATCGAGGCGATATTGAAGCCATCCTGATAGGCCTGCCGCGGATTGCCTGCGTTCATGACGCCGATTGGCGCGATGGACATGGTGGCACAACCGGAGGGAATGGTGCCGTGTCCGGTGTCCCAGGGATTCATGCCGACCTTCAGCTTCATCAGGACGATTTTTTCATTGTCCCACAGCCGGTTTGGATTAAACTTTTCCAGCCAAAGGGGGGCGTAATCATCCGGCGTGACCCGGCCGCCCCGGCGCAGAATGGCCAGGCAAAGCATGTGGCGCAATGTGGTATCGTCGGTAATCTGGCTTTCGGGCAGCCAGCGGTCCAGCTTGCCGTAAGTGTCGCGGATTTTCCAGTAGTTCCAGCATTCCACCGGCGCGCCGATGCTGTCGCCGATGGCGCCGCCGATTAAACAGCCGTATACTTTGTCAAGAAAACCGTTTGTCATGTATCATTCGTCCTCCCGCGGGCGCCGCAAAGGCTTCCGCACACAAATAGCGCTTCCGCTTTTATTCTTTCAGAGAGCCAAGCATCAGGCCGCCCACAAAATATTTTTGCAGGAAGGGGTAAATCAAAAGCACCGGAAGGGTAGAGACGATAATAGTGGCGGATTTGACCCCTTCTTCCACCTGTTGGTAGTCTACGCCCATGCTTTTGATATCCAGGCTGGTGCCCAAAATCAGCATCTCCCGCAGGATAAGCTGCAAGGGGAATTTGCTGGGAGTCCGCAGATAAATCATGGCGTTGAAGTAGCTGTTCCAATGCCCCACGCCGTAGTATAAAATCATAACCGCCATGGCGGGCAGGGACAAGGGAATAAAAATTTTGAACAGTACGGTAAAATGCCCCGCGCCGTCGATAAATACCGATTCCACCAGGCTTTCGGGGATGGAAGTAAAATAACTGCGCAGCAGAATCATGTTGTAGGTGCTGATGGCAACCGGCAGGACCAGCGACCACAGCGAATCGTACAGACCCAAGTCCCGGACGGTCAGCCACAGCGGGATTAAGCCGCCGGAAAAATACATGGTAATTAAAATCAGAATCATAATGGGTTTGAAAAACAGCACGTTTTTCCGGGAGAGGAAGTATGCGCCGAAGCTGGTCAGAACAATATTGAAGACCAGGCCGACGACGAGGATGAACAGGGTGTTTAAGTACCCTTGGGCAATTTTATTGTTGCTGAGCACAATGCGGTAGGAAGTCACATCAAGGCCCAGCGGCCGCCACATAATCCCGCGGTATCCCAATAACTGCACCGGGTCGCTCAGGGAAACAAAAATGACATACAGCAAGGGATACAGCATTACAAACGACAGCGCCAAAAGAAAGACCGTATTCAAAACGTTGCCGGTGATTTGGGCGGCATTCCGTTTGACAACCATGGATTGCGCCCCCTTTCTAAAACAAACTGCTTTCGGTCAGTTTGCGGCTCATGTAATTGGCAAACAGCACCAGCGAAAAGTTGATGACCGAGTTAAATAAACCGACGGCTGTGGAAAAGCTCCAACTGAATTCCAGCAAGCCGCGCCGGTAAATATAGGTTGATATGACATCCGCCGTTTCGTAGGTGGCGGGGTTGTAAAGCAACAAAATCTTTTCCGACCCCACGCTCATCAGATTGCCCACAGCCATAATGAACATAATCACAATGGTGGTTTTAATGCCCGGCAAGGTGATATGCCAAATACTGCGCAACCGGCCCGCGCCGTCTAAGGCCGCGGCCTCGAACAGCTGCTGGTCAATGCCCGCAATCGCCGCTAAGTAGATTATGCTGCCCCACCCGACTCCTTGCCAAACGCCGCTTGCCGTATAGATGGTGCGGAACAAACCGGCGTCCTGCAAAAAGGCTTTGGGCGCCGCCCCGAACATCTGTCCGATACGGCTGAAAAGCCCGTCGCTTAAGCAAAATTCGGTCAATAAGCCGCAGACGACGACGGTCGAGATAAAATGCGGAAAATAGGTGATGGTCTGAACGGTTCTTTTTAACGCCTTACAGCGCACTTCGTTTATCATAATCGCCAACAAAATCGGCGCGGGGAAACCGAAGACCAGGTTGTACAGGCTGATCAGTACCGTATTGCGGATCAGCCGGGGGAAAAAGGGGTCGTTGAAAAAATTGATGAAATGCTGAAATCCGTAATTATCTGCCCAGGGGCTGCCGAAAAAGCTCTTCCCCGGAGAATAATTTTTAAAAGCGATAATGATGCCGAACAATGGTTTGTAACAAAAAATGATATAAAAGGCCAACACGGGCAAGACCATGAGATACAACGCCTTATTGCGGTCAAAATCCCTGGAAAGGGTGTACCAAACGCTTTTCTTTCCCAAGGGCCGCTCCATGGCGAGCGCACGCTTGCGGGCGGACATAAAATCCCTCCTTTGAAAAATCCTCCGCCTGCATATGTGCCTTACTGCGGGCGGAATGAAAAAAAGGACGGCCGGGCGGCAAGCCCGGCCGCATCTTAAGAAAGATTAGCGCTTGAGGTACCGATCGTAAGCGGCCTGCTTCATCTCCAGAACCTGGTCGATGCCATAGCTCTTGATGGTGTTGATAAAATCGTCGTATTTTTCAATAGGCTCGGCGCCGATGATGAACTTGGTGATCATTTCGCGGGAGTAGGTGTCGATGCTGTTGTACTTAGAGG
>CABQAC010000015.1 GCA_902462035.1 uncultured Eubacteriales bacterium | reverse complement strand
GGGCTACATAAACGGCATCCATCGGCCTGCCCGCGCGCAGCGCTTCCGCCACCGCATTGCGGCCGATGATCAGCCCTTCCTTTTTTTCCTGCCGAACGTCCTGCCGGGCCTTTTGCGCCTGGTCCATGTTTTTCGCTCCACTTCTCTTTTCACGGCAGGAAACCCCGCCGGCAAAATCCCGTTATAAAACGGTCTTATTATAGCACAATCCCCCTAAAAAGAGAAACGGTTTTCCCCCTTTTCCAGCCACTTTTCTAAAAAAGCGACACCCGACGGTCAAACGGGCGCGGAAAATTGCCTGGAAATCCAAGGGATCCCATACCCTCCCGTATTCGGATCCAAAAATAAGTTGATCCGGGGCGGGTTGACGGTAAAGCTGAGGTACATCACAACCAGCAGAATCAGGGAAAAAACAGCAACGGTAAACCATCCGTCAAGCTTGCGGGCGGAACGCATGAGCCGGACGGCCAGCAGGTGACCAAAAGCGGCCAGAACGGCCGCGGTGGCAATTTCCACCGCGGGCACCGGATAGCCCACGATTCCCGCCATGGTGTAGGACAACGCCACCATGCCGCCCACGCAGGCGGCCAGCCCAAGCGTTTTTGCCACCGTATAGCGTTTGATCGGGGGATGCAGCCAAAAGAATTCCAGCACCGCCCACAAGCAGTAGGGCACCGTGATCATCTTGCTGAGTTCCCACACGCTTTGGTTGGCGCAGGAAACCAGCGCCGCCCAAACCGCGCCGCCTGTCCAGCGGTACGCAAAATAAAGCAGCGGCGCGGCGAGCCCGCAAAACAGCACGCCGCCCGCTTCCATCCGGGTCATTCGATCCCACTTCATACGCCCGTGCCCCCTTCATTGCATCCGGAATGATACAATATATGAACATCGGGCCGCGAACATCACACCGAACGTGCCGTCTGGTTAAAAGCACCACACCGCCAAGCCTACGGCCGCGGCCCCGCACAGGGCGGATACCACCATACGGGAGGCCAAATACCAGTTTTTCCGGCGGTTTTTCATTTTGGACGGATCGCTCATCCGCCGCAGCATTTTTTTCGCTTCCCGTTCCAGCACCTGCCGCTCGGCGTCCGAATAACCGGGGCTGATAAACAGCATTGCCCGCTCGAAATACTCGCTTCCGGTGTCCGCCACCTCGATAATCTGTCTGCTTACGCCCTTTATCACGGTCGTGACCCATCCTTTCCCTTGTCCCGGTTTTCAGGGAGTTTCTTCCTCCGTATTTTTGACAGGCGGCATGTCAAATATGCGGCGGTGCGCAAGCGCAAAAAAGCAGGCGGACGCTTACGCATCCGCCTGCAAAGGACCACAGCGGTACTATTCCTGAACGCCGGGAATTTTGGGCAGCCCGTCAAAGCCGCGCTGCAAATCCGCGTCGGTGGGGATGTAATCCTGCATCCTGCCCTCCAGGAAGGCGCTGTAAGCGGTCATATCGAAGTAGCCCGTACCGGTCAGGCCGAACAGAATGGTTTTGGCCTCGCCGCTCTCCTTGCATTTGAGCGCTTCGTCAATGGCGGCGCGGATGGCATGAGCCGATTCCGGCGCGGGGAGGATGGTTTCCTTCTTGGCAAAGAAGGTCGCGGCTTCGAACACGCGGGATTGCTCCACCGCTACCGCCTCCATGTAACCGTCGTGGTACAGTTTTGAAAGGATGGGCGACATGCCGTGGTACCGCAGCCCGCCCGCATGGTTTGCCGAGGGGATAAAGCCGCAGCCCAAGGTATACATTTTGGCCATGGGGGTAATCTTGCCGGTATCGCAGTAATCGTAAGCGTACTTGCCCCGGGTAAGGGAAGGGCAGGACGCCGGTTCCACCGCCACAATGCGCGGATTTTTGTTGCCCAGCAGCTTATCCTGCATAAAGGGGGCGATCAGCCCGCCCAGGTTGGAGCCGCCGCCGGCACAGCCGATGACCACGTCGGGATATTCGCCGATCTTCTCCATGGCCAGCTTGCTTTCCAGGCCGATAATGGACTGGTGCAGCAGTACTTGGTTGAGCACCGATCCCAGCACGTAGCGGCAGCCGGGCGTGGTAACCGCTTTTTCCACTGCTTCCGAAATGGCGCAGCCCAAGCTGCCGGTGGTGCCGGGGTTTTCTGCCAGAATTTTGCGGCCGACCTCGGTGGTGTCGCTGGGGCTGGCGATGACGTTGGCGTCAAACGTTTGAATAACCGCCTTGCGGAAGGGCTTTTGCTCGTAGGACACCTTGACCATATAAACGGTCAGCGGAAGGCCGAAAAAGGAGCAGGCTTCGGCCAACGCGGTACCCCATTGGCCCGCGCCGGTTTCGGTGGTCAGGGCGGTAAGGCCCTGCTTTTTGGCGTAATACGCCTGGGCCACGGCGGAATTGAGCTTGTGGCTGCCCGAGGTGTTGTTTCCTTCAAACTTGTAATAAATCTTGGCCGGGGTGTCCAAAGCCTTTTCCAGCTCGTAAGCGCGGATTAAAGGCGACGGCCGGTACATTTTGTAAAAATCCTGAATTTCCTCCGGAATGTCGATATAGCGGGTCTTGCTGTCCAATTCCTGGTGCGCAAGCTCCTCGCAGAAGACCGGGTACAAGTCCTGCTCGGTCACCGGCTTGCCGGTGGCGGGGTTGACCAGCGGATCGGGCTGCTCTTTCATGTCCGCCCGCAGGTTATACCATTGCCGGGGCATCTCGTCTTCCGAAAGATAAATTCTGTGGGGAATGTTGCTCATGATCCTGTTCTCCTTTCGTATGGGGCGGGGAGGCAAGGGCCCCCGCCAAAAACAAACATATAAAAATTAACAAAATTGGTGTTGGGCCGTTCATCCGGGAAACCGGACCGGGCGCGAAGCAATAAAAAAAGCTTTTGCCACGGCATGAAAAGCCGGGACAAAAGCCTTGCGCTTCTGCGGTACCACCCAGTTTGGCGCTCACGCGCCCACTCGCTCCGCACACCCTGCCGATGCGCGCTTCCTTGGTAACGGGTGAAGTTCCCGTCGGCCACTACTCGGCTTGGCGCCTTTCGCTCCGCCCTCGCAAGTCCATTCGGCAGATTTTTCTTTGCCGCGCTTCCATCCCCGGCGGCTCTCTGGAAAAGAAAACGGTCTGCGTACTACTCTTGCTCACAGGTTTTAATATTTTCTACAGAATAGCACAGGCCGCGTGCTTTGTCAAGCATCTTCGCGGCGCTTCTTTGCCCTTATTTTGGGGGTTATACGCCCCGTATTGACACCGCTTTACATAATCGTGGTGGAAAACTGTGTGGAAAATGTGGATAAGTCTTGTGGAAAGGCTTCTTTTTCCCCCGTTCTGCCTGTTTCTTTCGCTGGGAAAGATTTTTAACCGCCCGCCCGCATAAGGCATTATGTCAACCACATTGGTAAACGCACAGTAAACCCGCCTTTACGCAGCTGCCATATATCCCACTGCCTCATTTCATGTAACCGTTTTTTTCTATCGTCCTATTCTATCCGCCGCTTTTGGGAAAAGAACGGACCAAAGTTGCCGTAAGAATTTTTGCAGAGCTTTGCTCGCATTTTCGCATTATACGGTTGGTATTTACACCACTTTACATAATCAATGTTGAAAACACGGTGGAAAGTGTGGATAAGTCCTGTGGAAAGGAGCCCCGTCCCCTGATTTCTACCGCATGTTGCCCCTTTCCCCTTTTTAAACAGCTCTATACCGTTTGTGCATATTCCTGATTATGTCAACCTACCTCTTCTCAACAAACAGTAAATTCCCCTTTACGGAATGAGCGTTCTTCGATTTGCCAGCCCTATTTTTGAGGCCCGACGCGGTCCGCGGTTAAAAACCAAACCGCCCGCTCGATGGAATCCTTGGAGTTGCCCCAGTCGCCGCCCGCGTTACGGTAATCGTACATCCCGCAATAGTGGGAAACATCGGCCGACAGGACCCCAAGGTATTTTTGCGCCAAAGCCGTGGTGGCCTGGGCAAAGGCGGGGAACTGCTTTTTGTGCATTTCTTTTTGGCCGCCCTCCATCAGTTGGACGTAATGGGGCAGGCACAGGCATTCCTGTTCGCCGTACAGCTGCCGAAAGTCGGCCTCCTGCTGCCAGACCCGGTAAACGGTGGCAAGCAGCCGTTCCATCCCCCAGGCGATTTTATCGCAGACAAAGCAGCTTTGCAGCAAACCATGCAGATGGGGCAGCTGGTTTTTCCCCACGCCTTTTTGGGCAATTTGTTCCAGCTCCCCATTGATCTCTTTTAAATGGGTATCCAGCGTCAGGGCTACCGACAGCCGGTTGCGCTTTTGCAGCATCTGGTCCAAATGCCGCCCGCAAAAGCCCAGGCGGTTGGTCTCCTGCCGCACGTCCGGCTCCATCATGGCGGCGCCGGTGATATAGTCCACCATTCTGGTTTCCAGCATATTCCGCAGCCGGCAGATGGGGCACCCTTGTTTCGGCTCGAACACCTCGCTGATCGGGATGGTGCAGATATCGTCCCTCATATCCATATTCCTCTCTTTATTCCCGCGGCAAACCGGTTTCTTTGTTTATTCTGATTATAGCACAAAAGGGATGGATCATGTATAATAACATCAGTGCTTTTTGACAGACCCAATGAATTTTTATCCGGCCGCCACGGCCCAGGAAGGAGGTCTCCCATGGTTACGGCAACCTTTGACGAAGCGGGCGCGCGCATCGCGGGGCTTCAGGATTTTTCGCCGCGGGACACCTTTTTCTGCGGCCAGTGCTTCCGATGGGCGGAAAACCCCGACGGCAGCTTTGACGGCGTCGCGCTGGGCCGCGCTCTGCGGGTGCGGATGGCGGGTGCCGATTTGCTGCTATGCGGTGTAACCCCCGCGGAATACGAAACGCTGTGGCGCGGTTATTTTGACCTGGACCGGGACTACGAGGCGGTAAAAAAGCGCCTGTCCCAACTGGATCCGGCGTTGGCGGACGCCTGCCGTATGTCGCCCGGCATCCGTATTTTGCGCCAGGATTCCTGGGAAGCGCTGTGCGCTTTCATCATCTCGCAAAACAATAATATTCCGCGCATTACCGGCATTGTGCGGCGGCTGTGCGAAACATTCGGCCGGGAACTTTCCCCCGGGATATACGATTTTCCAAGCCCCGAATCGCTGGCGGGGCGGACGGTGGAGGATTTGGCGCCCCTGCGGTGCGGGTTCCGGGCCAAATACCTGCTGGACGCGGCGCGCAAGGTGGCTAGCGGCGCGGTTAATTTAAAAGCCGTTGCCCAAATGCCGCTGGACGCGGCGCGGCAGGCGCTGATGCAGATCAACGGCGTGGGGCCCAAAGTGGCGGACTGCGCCCTATTATACGGCATGGGCCGGTACGACGCCTTTCCCCTGGACGTTTGGATGAAGCGGGCCATGGCCCTGCTGTTTCCAGGCAAAACGCCGGACTATTTCGGCATGGACGCGGGCATTGCCCAGCAATATTTGTTCATCTATTGCCGCTCCCTCCAATTAAAGGGGCAGGCTGGATAAGCGCGAACAATTCTTGTTCGCGCCGGCGTTTTGTCCCAAAACGCCCTTTCCTTTTTGTCCGGCTTTGCCCAATCGCGAACAATTCTTGTTCGCGCCGGCGTTTTGTCCCAAAACGCCCCTTCCTTTTCGCCCGGCTTTGCCCAATCGCGAACAATTCTTGTCCGCGCCGGTATTCTGCTGAATTTTACCCCCTGTGTTGCGCCCGGGAAACAACTGAAAACCCTTAAACGCCCCGAATCCCCGCGCGGACAGATCGCGCGGAACAAGCGCGAAAGGATGATTCGCCTTATGAGCCGATTTTGGAATGAACGGACCAAAAACCTGGAGCCTTATGTTCCGGGGGAGCAGCCGCCCGACGGACGGAAGATCATCAAGCTGAACACCAACGAATGCCCCTATCCCCCTTCGCCCGCAGTGCGGGATGTTCTTGCGGGTTTTGTGGGGCAGCAGTTTTCTTCCCTGAGGCTGTACCCCAACGCCGACGGCCAAGCCGTGCGCGAAGCCTTTGCACGCCGCGCGGGACTCGACCCCGCCCAGGTGTTTGTGGGCAACGGATCGGACGAGGTGCTCGCCGTGGCGTTCCAAGCCTTTTACGGGGGACAAGCCCCCTTGTGGCTTCCGGAAGTCTCCTACAGCTTTTACCCTGTGTATTGCCGGCTGTACGGCGTTCCCTTCCGCACCATCCCCATGAAAAAAGATCTGTCGGTAGATTTGGAGCAATTTTTGGATAAATCCTCCCCTTGCGGGGGCGTGGCGCTGGCAAACCCCAATGCGCCCACCACACTGGCGTTGGATCTTGGGCAGATCGAAGCGCTGCTGCGCGCCCACCCGGATGTTGTGGTGCTGGTGGACGAAGCGTATGTGGATTTCGGCGGCGAAAGCGCTTTATCCCTGGTACCTCAATACGAAAACCTGCTGGTGGTGCAAACCCTTTCCAAATCCCGGGCGCTCGCTGGTCTGCGGGTGGGCTTTGCCGCGGGCAGCAAAGATTTGATCGAAGGGCTGGACCGGGTTAAAAATTCCTTCAACTCCTACCCCCTGGACCGGATTGCCATCGCCTGCGCCGCCGCCTCGCTCAACGACGAGGAAAACTTCCGCCGCACAGTGGACCAAATGGTGGCAACCCGGGCGCGGGCTGCCGAAGCGCTTGCGGGTATGGGCTTTATCGTACCGGATTCCAAAGCGAACTTCTTGTTCGTGACCCACCCCCGTTGCCGGGCAGAAGTTCTGTTCCAAGGGCTGAAGAAACGCGGAATTTTGGTGCGGCATTTTTCGAATCCCCTGATTAACAATTACCTGCGCATTTCCATCGGCACGGATGTCGAGATGGACGCGCTGTGCTTTGCGTTAAAAAAGCTGCTGGAAGCAAACAACGCGCTTGCATAAGACCCTGATTCCTTTGTTTTTACCCCTTAAAGAAAAGAACGGCTGATCCCCTGGCCGCCCTGCCAGAGATACTGGTCCAAAAATACGAATACGAAAAAAGCCCGGCTGTATAAAATAAACGGAACCGCCCCAGGCAAAGGAGCTAGCGGGAAAAGGCATTTTCGCGTTGGTCTATGTTTTCACCTACTTCATCAGCCCCAAGGCGGGTAAATCGTCCGGCCTCCGCACGATTTTACGATTATGGAACAAGAACTCGATTATAAGCGCGCGGTTTGCCGAGAGAACGGCGAACCAATCAGCCAAAAAAATCCCCGCCTTTTGGGGCGGCTCAATAAAACAGTATAGAATTATTTTCGGGAAACGGCGTAGCTTTCGGGCTATGCCGTTTCGGCCTTTTGCAGGTCATTCAGTAAGGCGGCGGGGAGTATGCCCACAAGGTCATAGGATATATCCACCTTTTGCACTCTGCGCCCGCTTGCCTTGTCGGGGGCGTGAACATATACCGCTTTTACCATATCGTTTAGTACGACGGGCGTCAGCTCGTCCAAATCAAGATATTTCTGCACTTTGCCGATAAACCTGTCAATGTTTTCTGCCTGTTCTTCCTGCTGATTGATTTCTTCATTCAGTTGCAACAGCTTCTCCCGCAGTTCTTCCTGCTCTTTCTCGTAGTCGTCAGAGAGCATTTGAAATCTGCTGTCGGAGAGTTTCCCGCCCACGTTGTCCTCGTAAATACGCTTGAAAAGCCGGTCAAGTTCCTCTATGCGCCGCTGCGCTTGCGTCAGTTGCCGACGCTTCGCCGCAAGTTCCCGCTTTGCTTCGGCTTCCTGCTTCGCACCTAACGTCGTCCTAAACCGTTTTTCGTGGTTGGCAACGCAGGAAATCACAAGCCGCATATGGGCGAGTACACCCTGTTCCAATACCACAGCGCGGATAAAATGCGTCGGGCAAACCTCTTTCCCCTTTAGGCGGGAAGTGGAGCAGATGAAGTGGTCTTGCCTTGCTTCAAAGTTCCTGCTTGTACAGTAGTACAGCTTTTCCCCGCAGTCGGCGCAGCGCACGATACCCGAAAACATGTTTGTCTTGCCTGTCCTCGTTGGGCGGCGTTTGTTCTTGCGTAGTTCCTGCACCCGTTCCCAAGTATCAAGGTCAATGATAGCTTCGTGAGTATCCTCAAAGACAAGCTGCTTTTCTTCGGGGTTATACAGCTTCTTTTTGGATTTGTAGGACTGCTTGTAGGTCTTGAAGTTTACCGTATGCCCCAAGTAGTCTTTCTTCTCCAAAATGTCGGATACCGTTGCACTTACCCAAGCATAGGGATTTTCCGGCACAGGCTGATTTGTCGCTTTCCCTTGCGCCTGCCAATGGGCGGCGGGCGTATGTACCTTGCCGTCTTGCAGGACACGGGCGATCTGCGACGGCCCGTATCCGTCCAAGCAGAGCGCGAATATCCGCTTGACGACTGCGGCGGCTTCTACATCTACTATCCATTGTTTTTTGTTGTCGGGGTCTTTCTCATAACCGTATGGGGGATTTGTGCAGAGATGTTCTCCCGCTTCGCCTTTGGACTTCATCACAGCGCGGATTTTCTTGCTTGTGTCCTTTGCGTACCACTCGTTGATGATGTTCAAAAAGGGGGTAAAATCGCTGTCCTGTTGGTTTGCGCTGTCTATGCCATTGTTGATAGCAATAAACCGCACGCCCTTTTCCACGAACAGGACTTCGGTATAAAAGCCCACTTTCAGATAATCACGACCAAGCCGCGACATATCTTTGACAATCAGCGTCGCCACTTCTCCGTTTTCAATCCGTTCCAAAAGCTCGCTCCAACTCGGACGGTTGAAGTTTGTCCCGGAGTAGCCGTCGTCCACAAAAAACAAGGGATTTTTGAAGCCGTTATCTTGCGCGTATTTACTTAAAATCGCCTTTTGATTTACAATGCTGTTGCTGTCGCCCGTCAGTTCATCGTCGCGGCTTAAACGACAATAGAGGGCGGTGATTTTGTTGTCAGACTGCCTTTGCATAGTTTCTGCTCCTTTCATCGGCGGGCAGTCTGCCAATACAGGATTGCATATTCTCATTTTACCGGTTTCCGCTTTCTTTATCAATAGGCGATTGCTCCATAAGGCGTAAAATCTTATGGGGCAGGCTGCGTGTTCCGTCATAGCTGCCCGTAAAATGGTAGAGCGTCCTGCCCGACTGAATGAAGATTTCCCGCTCAGGCAGTTCTTGTGCAAGCGTGTTTTTGACGACGATTTTACCGTCTTTGATAATTCTTTTCCTTTCCATTCCTTTCCCGTCCTTTCGCAGATCGTAGAGGGAGAAAGTTTCTCAGCAAGCATAGGAAAGTGGTACCCTTTCCGTAAAAATGCGCCGCATTTTTTCTTGTTGGGATAATCCCAAACCCTTGATTTCTTCTCTCACTACCCACACCACTTGAACACGGAAAAAAGCCAAAGATTTTGGGCAGAGATTGAAAAATATTTTTTCTGTCCTGTGACGGGGTGTTCGAGTGTTCTCCCTCTCATTTCCTACTACAAGGAACAGCGAAGTTTTACCAAATGTATCGCAAAAAAACGCTAAAGAAAATACATTTCTTTAGCGTCCTGTTGGTCTATGTTAATTTGTTTTTCATTTCGTCAATCAGTAATTCAGCAATCGGCGTGAACACTTGATATTTTTTCCATATGACATACATCTTTGTCTCAAGGGGCGGGTTTAGTGGACGAAAGGTAAGGGGGCTATTTGTACTTGTATCAATCAAGTTATCGAAAGACAGCATATAGCCTACTCCCTCTTTCACAAAAACAGAGCCATTATAGGCAAGGTTGATCGTACCCGTTAAATTCAACATATCTGCCTTTTCTCCGCACCACCTCGGAATATCAACCTGCATAGCCTGTGCTGAACAAATAATCGGGAGTCCTATTAAATCCTCTACTTCGATACAGGTCTTGCTTGCCAACGGATCATCTTTTTTCATAACAAGACCCCAGGCGTTTGTTTCAGGCACTTCGATATAGTTGTACTTTGACAGATTGGGCGGCTCAACAATGACCGCAAAATCGATAAGCCCTCTGTCAAGGCGCTCTACAACCTGTTCCGTATTTCCGCTTGTCAGATGATAACGGAACAACGGATAATCCTCTCTAAATTCTTTAATTATGCGTGCCAAATATTTTATTTGGTGCGACTCCGCACATCCGATATGTACCTCGCCGCCTGTGACTGTATCAAGGGCATTAAATTCATCTGTGGTTTTATCAACCATATCCAAAATATCTTCGGCTCTCTTACGCAACAACATTCCCTCGTCAGTAAGTGTAAGTCCTACGCTTCCACGGCGAAACAACTTTTTACCGAGTTCTTCTTCTAATTCTTTCATTTGCTTTGATAAAGTCGGCTGTGATATGTGGAGCGTTTCGGCTGCCCTCGACATATTTCCAACTCTTGCAATTTCCAAAAAATAACGAAGTACACGAATTTCCATAAGTAAATTCTCCTGTTTAGACTACTGATTATATTATAGCAGTATCGTGTTATTCTTGTCAAGAATAACACGATATGAATTATAAGTATTAGACATATCATACTTGCGTGGATATAATTTAAGTACAGGAGGTGCAAATGATTGGCTAAAGCAACGGATACAAAAGGTATGATTTATCAAAACTTAAAAGACGCAGGCTGTGATGATGTGCTTACTGAAAAATGTATGTCTTATATAGAAAGCGGGGACGCAGGGGATATGCTGCCGCTACTAAAAAAATACAAGCGCGGTTTACTCGGCAAAGTGCGAAAGGAACAACAGCAAATTGACTGTCTTGACTATCTGATTTACAAACTTCAAAAAGAAACAATTTAGGAGGATATTTATTATGATGAATTTTAATTTTAACAACCCCACAAACCTTTATTTCGGTGCAGGTGCTTTGAATGAACTTGGAAACCTTGCTATGCCCGGCAAGAAAGCAATGGTACTTACTTCAAATGGCAAATCCACAAAGGTAAACGGCTACCTTGACCGCACCCTTGCACAGCTTGAAAAAGCAGGTGTGCAGACGGCGATTTTTGATAAAATTATGGAAAACCCCATTCGTGAGGTAATTATGGAGGGCGCCGCTTTTGCAAGAGAAAACGGCTGCGACTTTATTGTTGCTCTTGGCGGCGGCGCGGTGCTTGACAGCTCGGTTGCCATTTCTGCAATGGCAGCCAATGACGGCGACCTTTGGGATTATGTTGTCGGCGGTACAGGTAAAGGGCAGCCGCTTGTAAATAAAGGACTTCCCATTGTTACCATTACCACTACCGCCGGAACAGGCTCGGAGATGAACTGTTGGGGTGTTATCTCCAACCTTGAAACAAAGGAAAAAATCGGTTTTGGTAATCCCATACTTACCCCTGTTTTAGCAATCGTTGACCCTGAACTTATGGTAACAGTACCGCCGAAATATACCGCTTTTCAGGGCTTTGACGCATTGTTCCATAACACAGAAGTTATGATGTCAAAGGGCGTCAATATTTTGAGTGAAGCGATTGCTCTTTCTGCCATTGAAAATATTACTAAGTATCTGCCCCGTGCTGTAAAAGATGGAAAAGACCTTGAAGCAAGAGAACATATTGCCTACGGCAGCACAATGGCGGGTATTACGATGCAGCTTACTTCCACTACTGCACAGCACAGTATGGAACACGCTATGAGTGCATACCACCATAATCTTCCTCACGGGGCAGGATTGATTATGATTTCAAAGGCATTTGCGGAGTATTTTATTGAAAAACACGCCTGCGATGGTCAATTTATCAAAATGGCTAAGGCTATGGGAATTGAAAATGCCGACAAGCCGGAGGACTTCATCACAGCACTTGTAGCTTTGCAAGAGGCTTGCGGCGTCGCTGACTTAAAAATGAGTGATTACGGTATTGAAAAATCCGAATGTATGACTTTGGCTGTAAACGCCAGAGAAACAATGGGCGGTTTATTCCTTGCAAATCCTTGCGAGCTGAATGACGAAGATTGTGCAAGTATTTTTGAGAAATCATATAGATAAACGAGGAACTATTTTATGAATATGCAAGAAGCATTAGAGTGTTTAAGAAATGGGCAGGTGGCGGCAGGCGGCTCGGAACTGCATAGTTTTATGCATAGGCTTGCACAGGAAGCTATGCAGATAACGGCAGAACTGAACGGCGGTTATCACGAGGCGGCGGAAATCCGCCGCCTGTTCTCAAAGCTGATCGGCAAGCCTGTCCCCGATACTTTCAGGGTGTTCCCGCCCTTTTACTCAGAATGCGGAAAGAATATTTTTATCGGAGAAAATGTTTTTATCAATTGCTGCTGCCATTTTCAAGACCACGGAGGTATTTATATCGGAGACGGCTCTCTGATTGGGTCTAATGTCGTTATGGCAACGATCAATCACGGTCAAAATCCGATAAATCGAGCAAACAATTACCCTGCACCTATCCACATAGGCAAAAAGGTATGGATAGGTTCACACGCTACTATTTTGTCGGGTGTAACCATTGGAGATAATTCGATAGTTGCCGCAGGTGCAGTGGTCACAAAAGATGTGCCTGCAAATACGGTGGTGGGCGGTGTACCTGCTAAAACAATCAAAAAAATTTTAGAGGAGTGATAAAAGTATGCTGAGAAAAATATTGTCATTTATTCTTTTGCTTACAATATCCTTTTCTTTAGTGGCTTGCAGTTCAGGTAAAACTAATTTGTCTAAAGAATACCAAGACCCTACTTCAAAAGCAGAAGATATTGAAAGTCAAACACCAACAGAAGGTATTGAAAATAAACCAACGAAGGAGGAAAGCAAAGTGTTAGTTGTCTATTTTTCTGCTACAGGTACAACTAGAACATTGGCAGAGTATTCTGCTGACATTTTGGGTGCAGATATTTACGAAATTGTGCCAGAAATTCCTTATACAGAAGCAGACTTAGCTTATTATACAGGTGGTCGTGCCGATAAAGAACAGAATGACCCGACTGCTCGCCCCGCTATTTCAGGTAGTGTAAAAAATATGGAACAATACGATACCGTGCTGCTCGGCTATCCCATTTGGCACGGACAGGCACCAAGAATTATCAGTACCTTTTTAGAAAGCTACGATTTTTCGGATAAAACCATTTTACCGTTCTGCACCTCTCACAGCAGCGGTATTGGGTCAAGTGCTACCGAGCTTCAATCTCTTACAGAAAATGCTAAATGGCTTGAGGGTAAGCGTTTCTCCGCCGATACATCGAAGGAAGATATAGCGGCTTGGCTTGAAGGAAATGGGCTACACAAAACTTCTGCTGCACAGGTGGAAAAATTCGATTTTGAAAAACATACCGTGCTTCTCAATAGCGGTTACGAAATGCCAATTATGGGGCTTGGAACTTACAGCCTTTCAGACGAGGATTGCTATAATTCCGTAACCACGCTGTTAGAGAATGGCGGGCGTTTGATTGATACTGCCTATATGTATCACAATGAAGCAGCCGTCGGCAAAGCCGTGAGAGAGTCAAGCGTACCGAGGGAGGAAATCTTCGTTATAACAAAACTATATCCTAACCAATTTTCGGATGCCGAGAGTGCCATAGATGAAGCTTTGGAGCGTATGGGACTTGATTATGTGGATATGATGTTACTGCACCACCCCGGCACAGATGATGTAGCCGCATACAAAGCGATGGAACAGGCAGTTAAAGATGGAAAAATTCGCTCTATCGGTTTGTCTAATTGGTATGTGGAAGAATTAGAGGACTTTTTACCACAAGTGAGTATCACACCTGCGTTGATACAAAATGAGATACACCCTTATTATCAGGAAAATGATGTAATTCCGTACATTCAAGAAAAAGGTATCGTGGTACAAGGTTGGTATCCGCTCGGTGGCAGAGGTCATACCGCAGAGCTTTTAGGAGATGATACTATCTCCGCTATTGCAAAGGTACACGGCGTATCTTCTGCACAGGTGATTTTGCGTTGGAATTTGCAAAAAGGTGTTATTGTTATTCCAGGATCAAGCAATCCCGACCATATCAAAGAAAATCTTGATTTATTTGGATTTGAATTGACAGATGAAGAAATGAAACAAATTAATGCACTTGACCGAAATGAAAAGCATGATTGGTATTAAACAACTATGTTGATAAAAGATGATAAAGGACAAACTACTTTAACAGAATGGGTTATTTGCCCTGTTTGTCAAAATAAAACTCGGCTGAAAATCCGTAACGATACCATTATTCAAAATTTTCCGCTATTCTGTCCCAAATGCAAGCAAGAAACCTTAATCAATATCATAAATAATAAAATCTACATTATCAAAGAGCCGGACGCATAGACGCAGAGCCGATAAAGTGTAATTTTTACAACTTTATCGGCTCTGTTTTTTATTGCAGATATAAATAAAAAGCCGCCGTTTACGACGACTTAAATCTAACACGGTGGTATCTGGGAGGTATCGCCGTGTTAATTTTTTTCTTTACTCACCCGCCTAATATCCTGCGGTCAAAAAAAGCTATTACCCACCGTCGGGATATTCCGGCTATGAGTATGAACTGACAATTCATTTTGTATGCTTATATAACTCATATTGCCTAAACGTCTATACGGTTTTACTGCGTAGGCGTTTTTTGCAATAGCCCCCTACTTGGGAAGAAAGGGGGTGAGTGAGATGAAATATACCGAGCAATTTAAGGAGCATATCGAGTACACCTTTGCCGCCTTTTGCAAAATCGCGTTGCGCTATGAAGCTATCAATGCTTGGCGGGATATGAGCCGAAAAGCAGAACGGGAAATATCCCTTGACTATCTTGTGTCTGAATACTGCTACGAACCGTACACCACAGACAGATATTTTGTAGAGCCAACGCCGTTCTTTGTCAACGGAGAAACTGTCTATATCGAGGACAAGCTGTTAGCACAGGCGATTATGTCTTTATCTGAACATAGGCGGGAAATCGTGCTGCTGTACTTTTTTTGCGGCTACACAGACAGGAAAACAGGGCAAGAATACGGGGTATGCAGAAGCACAGCGAACTATCGGAAAACAGCAGCATTAAAACAGTTAAGAGCGGAATTGGAGAGGTTGGGATATGAGAAATAAAAACTTGATACCCTTTGAGGTGATTGAAAAAGCCGTTGCGGGAGAAGCGGAGGCAATCAACACAGTGTTACAGCATTACACAGGTTATATCAAGTACCTATCCTTTTATCGTGGGCATATCAATAGCGATATTGAGGACAGGCTAAAGGCAAAGCTGATGAAAGCCATTTTGCAATTCCGCTTCGACAAGTAGCAAAGCCAAGAAAAGCGGTCAAGGATAAACTTTGCGCTTCGCGTCCTTGACCGCTTTTCCCGTCTTTGCTTTTTGACAGACAAGCGGGCGCAAACGGATAAACCGCTTGCGCCCACCAAATATTATGGGTACGGTGTTACGCAGTAGGGCTTGAAAAGTGCTTGATTTATGCGGTTTTGCAGACGCAGTTTTGACAGGGTAAAGTGTTTATACCTTTACCCTCGAAAACGGTGTTCTATTGCGTAACAGTAAAAGGAAAAGACGAGCAAGAAGTGTTTGCTTCTCACCCGTCTTTCTCTGCACCCTGTTTGGCAGCTACCCTAATTCAGTTTGTTGGTTGATACTGTTTTATGAGTAGCTACCTTTCGGCGGGGATTTTTAAGTTTGCCTGTTGTCCTAGTTTTCTTGCGATTGGCGGCGCATGAGGGCGGAGCGGATTTCTTTTTTAATCCTCGATATGCCACTTTACGCCCTGGGGCGTATCTTCCAGCACCACGCGCCGGGCTTTCAGCTCGTCGCGGATTTTGTCGGCGGTGGCCCAATCCTTGTTTTTTCTCGCCTCGGTCCGGCGGCGGATCAAAACCTCCACTTCGGCGTCGATGCTTTGCTCCTGCTTATCGTACAACAAGCCCAGAACACCGCAAAGTTCGTCAAACAATTCGAGTGCGTGCTGCGCAAGTTCCTTCGAAGGACTTGCCGAAACGCCCGCGCTGCTGTTGATTTCCCGCGCCAATTCAAACAACGCGCCCATGGCGTCGGCCGTGTTCAGGTCGTCGTCCATGGCCTCGATGAACTTTTCGCGGTACCCGTCCAGGCGGGCGGCCGTCTCCCGCTCGCCGTCCCGCCAGCCCGCCGGGGCGTTTTTCAAGGTGAACCGCAGGTTCGACCGGCAGTTGTACAGCCGGTCCAGCGCGGCGCGGCATTGTTCCAGCACTTCGGCGCTGTAATTGATGGGGCTGCGGTAATGGGAGGCAATCATCAGGTAGCGGATCGGTTCGTAGCCCATCTTTTCCGCCACTTCCCGCACGGTAAAGAAATTACCCAGGGATTTGGACATTTTGCGGTTGTCGATATTAATGTAGCCGTTGTGCAGCCACACCTTGGCAAACGGCACCCCGTTGCAGCATTCGCTCTGGGCGATTTCGTTTTCGTGGTGGGGAAAGATCAGGTCCTGGCCGCCGCAGTGAATGTCGATGGTCTTTCCCAAATAACGGCCCGCCATGGCCGAGCATTCGATATGCCAGCCCGGGCGGCCTTTACCCCA